>JAZNCY010000349.1:0-4266 GCA_045587825.1 Acutalibacteraceae bacterium | reverse complement strand
GCCAAAAAAGGTATTGAAAATTATGGGTATAGCACCGAAATTGCAATACCTTACAACTACAAAATGTTAAAAGATTTTATTTCAAGTGAACCACCAGAAATTAAACTTGTTAGTTCGTTTGAAGATTACACAAAAGCTTGTGCGTACTATGCTACTATGAGAATAGCAGTTTTCCCTTATAGCAGTAATTCTCATAATATAGTTTCTGAAAATGAAAAGTCGGTTGCAATAGGTTGGTATACGCTTTCGGAAGATAACACAGAAACTTATATTTTGTACTTCCAATCTAAAGAAGATTTAAGTAAAATATATGCTATTAAGTTAGCAGGTTTTTCTAACGAAGAAGCTGGGGAGATTTTCAAATATGCAGTTATAAAATAAAAAACATCACCCAAGGAATTTAAGTTCCTTGGGTGATAATTTTTAACCGATAAATTTAAGTGTAAGAATCTTTTTGCCTGTGATTTCAAAATCAACAAAGCCGTCATTTGACATTGTGAGTTCTTTTTCGTCAAGCTCTTCGAGTGTAACAAGTTTAACTTGTGACCATTTTTTGCCTGAGTACTGTGGTAACTCGAATTCTGCTTTTTGTCTTTCTACTGGAGATTGAACTTCAGTAATCGGTGCAATACCACCGTTAAGACGAATTGAGTTTTTAACAGTCTTGTCAGATGGGTTAAAGAGACGAACAATGTAGCCCTCGCCATCTTCACTCTTCTTAACTGCAGAAATGTTGAGGTTTTCTGTCTTTAATTCAATGAATGAGTGAGTTGTAGCATTTTTACCGTGAGCAGTAGGAGCAATCTGACCAGCTGCAAGGTAAAGGTTGAAGCGTTCGCTTTCTTGCCATACGTTGCCTTCTTCCCAGTTGCCCTTGTGTGGCATGAATGCATAACGGAATGTGTTTTTACCAATGCATTGTGAACCCTTATCCCAGTCATTATAGTTCTGCATATCTTTAGTAACGCAGATTCTGAGTGGGTAAGCACGAAGAAGTGAAAGGAATACTGTGTTTTCTTCATCGTCTGCTGCTTCATAAGCTTTAAGACCAGTGTTAAGAAGTGCAACACCATTTTTGCCATCTGTAATGCTTACAAATGAGTTCATTGGGTGCTCTGTCATTGGTGGCTCATCATAAAGTGAGTAGTCAGGAGCAGCGATTGGTCTTGAAACTACGTCAAACTGACCTTGAGAATCAGCGTGAGTTGCTTTAATGCCTGTTGGGAAACCAACTTGTAAGTAGTGGTCTTCGCAACGGTTGTTGATTGTTGTTTCAATTTCTAAATATCTTGAGCCTTTTCTTAATGTAACAACAGATTCAATATCAACAGGAAGCTTGTGTTCGCTTCTTGTTTTTTCGTCGTCTGCTTTCTTTTCAGGAAGAAGCCAGCGCATTTTAATTCTGTAGCTTGTTTCAAATTCACCCTCGTAAATGCGAGAAACAGTTGCTTGTTCACCGAGAGTAGTGTAAACCTCGTCAATTTCTGGAGCAATGTGCTGCCAAGGGTTACCGATTTCACCACTGTCCTTGAAGTAGCCTAAGTTTTTATATTCTTTGCCTGTTTCTTTATCAATTACATTGTAAGTACCATTGTGGTTAAATGAAACCTTTAAGAATTTATTTTCCATAACGTTTGTTGTTTTGACAAGTGTTACAGGAGTTGTAGCACGAACATTGTAAAGAGGTTGAATTTTAAGAGTTTTGTAACCCATCTGAGGAACGCCACTTACTTCTACTGCAATGTAATATTGCTCTGTGTGAAGAACGTTAGCAGTATCATTAGGGTTCTGAATGATTTGTGCATTTGCTTTATTTGTAGAAATAACCTGATATTTGAGAACGTTATTTTCATCATCAAGAATCTGGAAGCTGTCTGCTTTCCATTCAGCAGGAATTTCAACTCTTAAGTTAACTGTTTCATTACGTTTGAATGGTGCTGGGTTAAAGAGAACAACTGCAACGTCGTTTCTATCCCATTTAGAAAGGTCAATATCACCAGCAACGTCCATAAATGCTCTTTCATAAACACACATTGAAAGCTCGCGAGATTGTCTGTAACGTGACATAACGTCCTCGTAAACAACGTCACGTCCACAAGCACCAATACTATCGTGACCGTGGTTCTGAAGAAGATAGTTATATGAAAGGTCAATGAAGTTTTGTTGATATGGTGCACCACAAAGAGCAGAGAATACTGCAAGTGGTTCAGCGTAGTTTATAAGACGTCTTTCTGTGTCAAAGTTTTCTTGCTTAATGTAAGTTCTTGCAGAAAGAATCCAACCACAAAGCTCACTAACGCTACCTTTTGTATATGGGTCGCGCATTTCGCCTTTTAATACAGGGCAGTCCTCTTTGAAATTATCAATAATGCCTTGCTCCATTTCTTTTAATGTGCTGTGGAATACGTTAGCATCAGGGAGAGAATCGTTTAAGTCTTTAACTAACTGCACTTCTCTTTCGTCTGGGCAAGAAGAGTCGTGACCAATAGACCAGAAACGATGATTTGTTGTCCAGTCATTGTCTTGCTCTTTCATAGCCTGCTCTGCACGAGCTTTAACGTTTTCTTTATGATATTCATAGAATGGGTGAGCGTACTGGTAGTCTAATTTCCAGTCACCGTCAATGAATTTGAATACACCGTTGTTATCATTCCAGAGCATATCTCTGTTGTTTTCGTCTTTTTGATTGAAATAAACTGGTCTCTGAACAACGTACCAGATATTGTAACGAGGTCTTTTTGCAAGACGAGAAGCGTAAATACGAGTTCCGTCAGGGCTTTCCCAGAAGAATTCTGATTTAGGTGCTTTGTATTCATTTATACCACGATAGAATGAAGCAAAGTTAATGCCGAAACCTGAGTAAATCTGTGGAAGCTGAGAAATCTGACCCCAGCCGAATGGTGAGTAACCAGTTTTACTGATGCCACCCATTTCTTTACCAATTTTGTGACCTAAGAGTAAGTTTCTTATAAGTGCTTCACTACCAACAGTGAATTCATCTGGAAGACAGAACCAAGGACCAACTGCAATTCTTCCCTCTTTTATGTATTTCTGAAGCTTTTCTTTCTTTTCTGGATATACTTCAAGGTAATCCTGAACAGGCATTGTCTGTGAGTCTAAATGGAAATGCTTGTAGTCAGGGTTTTTATCTAAAATATCAAGAAGCATATCGAGCATATAGCCGAGCATATACTGTGTTCTTCTTGCACTAAAACGCCATTCTCTGTCCCAGTGGGTGTTAGATATAAAATGGCACTGTACCTGGTCGTTCTTTTTGTTATCCATATTACACACCTTATCCTTTTATAATTTTCATAATATCAGCGAATGTATCACAGAAGTGAGTACAAACTGCTTTAGTACCACTTGATTCAATGTTACCACCAGCAATACCAATTGTGGTGTAACCTGCAAGTCTTACAGAGCAAGCACCAGCACCACTGTCTTCAATGCCTATAACCTTGCTTCTGTCAGCGAAAGCTTCGCCTAAACCTACAATAGATGTTTCAGAGTAGAGCCAAGGGTGTGGCTTTGGTGAAAGCTCACCCAATGTACCAACTGAGCCTTTTCTTAATGGGAAGCCAGCAGAAATAATTGCATCATAAAAATCTTTAGGGTCACCCATACCAAGAGTTTTAAATGCAGAAAGAATTTCTGGCCAAGCCTTTTCATAAAGACCTGATGTAACAAGACCGATTTTAATACCCATATCCTTTAATTCGAGTAAGAAATCCTTAACGCCCTCAGTTGGTGTGAATGCACCATCTTTACCTCTGCCTTGCATAATTTCTTCCATCTCTCTGTGAGTGTGTTCAAAATAGAAGTTTCTTGCTTTTTCAAGAGATTCACCAGGGCAGTATTTATCTATACAATACTGTAAATGCTCAGATACACTATGACCTGAAACAAATGGAATGTCGCTTTCTTCAAGCTGGAATTTTGGGTTACCTAACATACTCGCAGTAGTCATTTCAATAATCCAAATCCAGAATTCTTCACTTCTTACTGTTGTACCATCTAAATCCATTAAAACAGCATTTAATGGGTACTCTGTTTTTACAGGGTAAACAGGGTAGTAAACAGGGTAAGCAATAGCTGATTTTACACAAGCTAAAGAGTGTGTGCCGAAAGACACAAATTCAACCTTCTGGTCACCGGTTGCTACAACAAATTCGACGCCGTTTTTACCAGCAACGAATTTGCCGTCTTCTGTCTTTTCAAGAAGATGAAAACCGCTTGTTGCATCAACTTCACCAAGGTCTGGAA
>JAZNCY010000348.1:0-3784 GCA_045587825.1 Acutalibacteraceae bacterium | reverse complement strand
TACCTGAGATGTATATAAAATAAGTGCTGAGCGTTTTAATGCTCAGCACTAAATTTTTTATTATTATAACTTATCAACATCTGCTTCAGTAATAATGTGGAAGCCAGAAGTTGTTAAGGCTTTCTTTGCCAAATCATTATCTTCAACTCTTAAAACAACGTAAGCGTGTCTTTCTGTTCTTGCCATAAAAGCGTAAAGATATTCTAAATTAATTTTGTTTTCACTGAGAATTTTTAATGCTTCAGTAAGTTTACCAGGAGCATCACCAATTTTAACACCAACAACATCTGTAACTTTTATAAGGTAACCTGCTTCTTTAAGCATTTTTTCTGCAGCTGCAACATCATTTACGATAAGACGAAGAATACCGAAATCTTCTGTTTCCGCAATAGATAACGCTCTGATATTTATATTATTTTCAGAAAGTATCTCAGTTATAGGAATAACTGCGCCCTGCTTATTTTCAACAAATACTGTTAATTGCTTAATAGACATAATTTATTCTCCTCTCAAAATTATATAAGTTTTCTCTTATCAACAACACGAACTGCTTTACCTTCGCTACGAGCAATAGACTTCGGTGCAACAAGATGAACTTGTGGATTAATTCCAAGCATAATCTTCATTGCATTTGCAAGACTCTTTTCCATAGCGAGAATATCACTGACTTTATCTGTAAACTTTTCAGGTGTCATTTCAACGTTCACTTCAAACGTGTCATTATTATTTACTCTGTCAACAACAATCTGATAGTTTGGCTCATAACCCTCTTTAAGAAGAACTGTTTCAATCTGGCTTGGGAATACGTTAACACCACGAATTATAAGCATATCGTCAGTTCTACCCATAGGCTTTGCCATCTTTACGAGTGTTCTGCCACAAGAGCATTTTTCACGTGTAAGTACACAAATATCACGAGTACGATAACGAAGTAATGGGAATGCTTCTTTATCAAGAGAAGTAAACACAAGCTCACCCTTACTGCCTTCTGGTAAAACTTCGCCTGTATCTGGGTCAATTATTTCTGCATAGAAATGGTCCTCATTTACGTGCATACCTGTTTGCTCACTACATTCAAAAGCAACACCAGGACCAGATGTTTCAGTAAGACCATAAATGTCATACGCTTTAATTCCAAGTGTTTCTTCAATACCACGACGCATTTCTTCTGTCCAAGGTTCTGCACCAAAAATACCCGCTTTAAGTGGAATATCTTCTGGCTTATAGCCTTGCTCTTTTAAGCTTTCGCCAATGTATGCAGCGTAAGAAGGTGTACAACAAAGAATTGTTGCCTGAAGATCCTCCATAAACTGAACCTGACGGTCAGTATTACCAGAAGACATTGGTAATGTAAGACAACCAACCTTATGTGAACCACCGTGAAGACCTGCACCGCCTGTGAATAAGCCGTAACCATAAGCAACCTGGCAAACGTCTTTGTTGCTACCACCTGCCGCAACAATTGCACGAGCACAGCAATCCTCCCATAAATCTACGTCGTGCTGTGTATAGAAAGCAACTACTCTACGGCCTGTTGTTCCTGATGTAGAATGAATACGAACACAATCCTCAAGTGGCTTTGCTAAAAGACCATAAGGATATGCATCTCTTAAATCTGCTTTTGATAAAAATGGAAGCTTATGTAAATCATCGATTCCTTTGATATCTTCAGGCTTTACACCTTTTTCATCCATAAGATTTCGATAGTAAGGAACATTTTCATAAACGTGTTTTACTTGCTTAACAAGTTTTTCTGATTGAAGCTTTTTCATCTCTTCACGAGACATAGTTTCAACTTCTTTTTGATAGTAATTCTGTGACATTTTCGTACACCCTTTCTGTTTTGTCTTTTTCGGAATGGAAAACAGCAAATAAAAAACGCCCTCCGCATTCCGAAGAATACAGAGGACGAGATATTTTCCCGTGGTACCACCTCAGTTTGTCGCTACCTCACGATAACGACCTTATCAGGTACTATCATACCTTTAGTTCTGTTACGGGAACACCCGTTGCATCCTACTTAAAATTTCTTTTGTTCAGTGCACTGCTAACAGAAGGAATTCGAGAAAGACACCCTCATTGTCTCGCACCAACCGACAACTCTCTTAAGATTCGTTCTAACCTACTGATTTCTGCTCATCGCATTTAATAAAATGAATATACCATTACGAAAAAGAAAAGTCAATACTTTATTTTAATTTTTTATGAGTTGTATCCAAGTTCAAACGCTTTAAGGTTTACGTCTAAGAACTTCTCAGGCACGTTTTGTTTCAATGCGTCTAACCAGATATCTTTTTCAATATCAGTAGTTTTAGCCATAGCACCAATTAAAACAACGTTAGCAGATTTTGGGTTACCCGCTTCAACTGCTTTAGAAAGTGCATCAAGTGTATATATTTCAACACCAGCATTTTTGATTGACTCAATAACACCTTCAGGGTATTCTGCATCACCTATAACAACTGACATAGGGTCAATTTTTTGTGTATTAGCAACTATTTTACCGCCGATTTTAAGGTGATTTAACCATCTTGCAGCTTCTAATTGTTCAAATGCTAAAATGATATCTGCTTCACCTAAGCCTACAACTGGTGAATAAACCTTTTCACCATATTTTACGTAAGTAACAACTGAGCCACCACGCTGACTCATACCGTGAACTTCAGAAACTTTAACATCGTAGCCCTTTAAAAGAAGTGCAGTACCTAAAATTCTACTTGAAAGAAGTGTACCTTGACCGCCTACACCAACTATCATTATTGATTTATTCATTTAACTGCACCTCCTTATTCTTCTATTGCGTCGAATTTGCAAAGCTGTTCGCAAACACCACAACCAAGGCATTGTGTGAAATCGATTTCTGCTTTTCCGTCTTTCATACTGATAGCAGGACAACCAATTTTCATACAAGCTTTACAAGATTTACATTTATCTTTATTTACCTTAAATGCTGGCTTATGCTTAACAGTTTTAAGTAAAGCACAAGGTCTTCTTGAAATAACAACTGCTGCTTCATTTAAAGAAAGAGCCTTTTTAATGCCATCTTCTGTTTCTTTCAAATTATAAGGGTCAACAACAAATACGTTTTTAATACCAACTGCTTCGCAAAGCTTCTCAAGACTTACTGCAACTGCAGGGTCACCCTTGATATTTTTACCAGTTGTAGGATTCTGTTGGTGACCTGTCATACCAGTAATGCTGTTATCAAGAATAATAGTAACAGAATTTGTATTGTTATATGCAATATCAATAAGACCAGTAATACCTGAATGAATAAATGTTGAGTCACCGATAACTGCAACACTTTTATTTGCATTTTCTGGGTCTGCTAAATTTCTGCCGTGAAGACCTGAAACGCTACCACCCATACAAAGAACCGTATCCATCATACCAAGTGGTTTTGCAACACCTAATGTGTAGCAACCAATATCACCACTTACAGTAACATTAAGTCTTTTAAGTGCATAGAAAAGGCCACGGTGAGGACAACCCGCGCAAAGTACTGGTGGACGAGGTGGAATATTAACATCTGCCGTAATATTCTTAACCTCTTCACCTAAAACAACTTTTTTAATAAGACCTTGTGAATATTCACCTAAAAGTGTAAATGCTTCTTTACCGATAACATTCACACCGATTTTTTTACAATGTGTTTCAATATAATCGTCAAGTTCCTCGAGTACATAAACTGTTTCACATTCACTTGCAAAATCTTTAATAAGTTTTTCAGGAAGTGGGTAAACAAGTCGGAGGCCAAGCGGTCTTAGGAAGACAATTAGAGCTC
>JAZNCY010000347.1:0-3348 GCA_045587825.1 Acutalibacteraceae bacterium | reverse complement strand
AATAATTCTATTATTATTGATTATTCTATTTATGATGCGGTTAAAGCAGGCTTTAATAAAGTAGTATTCATTATAAAGAAAGAAAATGAGCAGATTTTCAGAGAAGTTGTTGGCGATAAAATTGCAAAACTCGTTAAGGTTGAGTATGTTTTTCAGGATGTTAATAACTTGCCAGAGGGCTACAAAGTTCCAGAAGAACGTGTAAAACCTTGGGGTACTGGTCACGCAATTTATTCTTGCAAAGGCGTTGTAAATGAGCCTTTTATGGTTATTAATGCTGACGATTTCTATGGCAGAGATGCTTTTTCAGTAATTTCAAATTGGATTGAAACAGCAGATTTTAACGCTACACCTGTAAATTACGCTATGGCAGCATATAAATTAAATAACACTTTAACAGAAAACGGCACAGTTTCACGTGGTATCTGTGATGTTAATAGCGACAATTTCTTAACTGACGTTGTTGAAAGAACAAAAATCATAAGAAAAGAAGATGGCAAAATCTACTTTACCGAAGATGATGAAAACTGGGTAGAGCTTCCTGAAGAAGTTAACGTTTCAATGAACTGCTGGTGCTTCCCAAGTAGCTTTATCGATGAAATTGAAGCACACTTCAAAAAATTCTTAGACGATGCTTTGGTTAATAATCCACTTAAAGGTGAATTCTATTTACCATTCATTGTTAAAGATATGTTAGCAGAAAATAAATGCACAGTAAAAGTTTTAGAAACTACTGCAAAATGGTTCGGTGTTACTTATAAAGAAGATAAACCAAACGTTGTAGCTTCTGTAAACGAACTCGTTAAAAATGGCGTTTACCCAGAAAAACTTTGGGATTAAGGTATTGTAATGAAAAAATATTTATCGTTATTATTAGTGGTTGCAGTTTTATTAACGTTGTTTGTTGGTTGCAACAAAACACCCGTCTCAACTGAAACTGAGAGCACAACTAAAGCAGAAGCAGCAAGTGTTAAAGTCATAATTGATGGCAATAAATTTTCAGACGATTTCAGCGAAGTTGAATTTTACGAAGAATTAACTGCTATTGAGGGTTTATTTCACACAAAAAATAATGAAACAAATGAATATACTCTCACAATGACTGAGTCTGCTTACAAAGAACTTAAAGATATAAAATCGAAGCCAGTAAAAGATGCTTATAATGACATAATCAATATTGCTGAAAATTATGTTACCGATATTAAGTACGATGACGATTTTCGTAATGTGAAAGTTTATGCCGAAAAAGATAAGGTACCAGAAGAATTTTCAGATTTTGATGCAACACTTATAAAAATTATGGGTTCTGCTATGGCTTATCAGATTTACACTACTGAAGGGCAGAGTGTAAATATTACAGTTTTTGATGCAGAAAATGAAGAAATTTTAAAAACAGTAAGTTACCCTGTGGTATTAGAATAAAATCTGAATTAATTTGTTGTTTTACTTGACTTTTTAAATAAGGTTTTATATAATACAATCTATTGATTAGCGATTTCCCAATTTATAATATATTCGAGAGGATGTAATTCAAATGGCACAGCAAGATGTTATTTTAACTCACGAAGGTCTTAAAGAGCTTCAGGAAAAGCTTGAATATCTTAAGACAGTCGGCAGAAAAGAAACTGCTGAAAAAATCAAGGTTGCTCTTTCTTTTGGTGACCTTTCAGAAAACAGTGAATACGACGAAGCAAAATCAGAGCAAGGTAAATTAGAAGCTGAAATTCTTGAGCTTGAAACAATGATTTCAAGAGCAAAAATTATGGAAGAAGATATCAGCACAGAAACAGTTCACATTGGTTCTGTTGTTACAATTAAAGAAACTGCTCGTGGTTCACAAGAAAAAACATTCCGTATCACAGGCTTTGCACAGGCTAACCCAGCAGAAGGCAAAATTTCTGACGAATCACCAGTTGGCAAAGCTCTTATGGGTCACAAGGTTGGCGACAAGGTAGTAGTTGAAGCACCACGTGGCGAAATGACTTATAAAATTGTTAAAATTGATATTGAAGCAAAATAAAAAACATCGGTTCAGGTTTTCCTGAACCGATATTTTTTTAATTTATTCAACTGATGTTGATTCAAGTATTTCGTTGCGCTCTCTGAAAAACAAAGAAATACACCAGATACCCGCGAGAGCAACCAGGGTGTAAACTATTCTTGAAAGTATAGCCGCCTGACCGCCAAATAACCATGCAACAAGGTCAAATTGAAAAAGACCAATAGCACCCCAGTTAAGCGCACCAATAGTTACAAGAATTAAAGCTATTCTGTCTAACATATTTTGTCAACTCCTTTTCCGAAATTATTCGGTAATCATATTATTTACAAGTTTTAATTGCTTATGCTAAAATAAATATCATTAGATTAGCCAAATTATGAAAAAAGTTCCATTTTTGGTACATTAAATATGTTATTATACATTTACAGTTTAAATTTATTGAGTTTTATGTTATAATTAAAACAATTTAAGAGGGGTGTATTATGCTTCATATTATTACAGGTAGGTCAGGTAGTGGTAAAACTACCTGGGTACGAGAAAAAATCAAAGAATTAATAAATATAGAAACTGAAAAGCCACTTCTTTTAGTGCCTGACCAGTTTTCATTTGAAAACGAAAGAGCAATGTTAGCTCTTTTGGGTGCTAAAGATATGCAGAAGGTTCAGGTTTTTAGCTTTCCAAGACTTGCTATGTCTAATCTTGACAGTAAAATTTTACAAGGTAAAATGTTTGCTTCAGATGGCGTAAGAATGGCTTATATGAGCGAAGCACTGAATGAGCTTTCAGGTGAATTAAAAATATTTTCAAAAGTCCGCCACAATGTGTCGGGCTTACAGGCGTTTATAGATTTCAGTAAAGAACTTGAAACTTGTGATATCAGTAGTGAAGATATTTTGTCATTAACTGAAAAAATGTCATCTGGTCTTTTAAAAGATAAACTTTATGAAATAAATCTTATAAACGATGCTTATAATGCTCTTTTACACCGCAGTTACTTTGACGATACTGAAGCACTTAAATATTTTAATAAGTTTGCAGAAGAAACAGAATTCTTTAAAAATAAAACTGTATTCTTAGACTCATTCAGAGCATTTTCAGAGCAGGAATATAAATGTATAAGACTTGCTTTAATTGGAGCTAAAGATGTTTATATTACTATTTGTAACGACGATAATATAAAAGGCGAGTCACCATTTATATTTATGCACGAGTTAGAGAAAAAACTTATTTCTTTAGCAAATAAAGCGAACGTTAAAATTGCCCCTGTAATTAATTTTAATAGTAATGAACGTTAAATTCTTTGTATTCGCCAAATTGAAAGAAATATTTATTTGGAAGATTATGAA
>JAZNCY010000346.1:0-7117 GCA_045587825.1 Acutalibacteraceae bacterium | reverse complement strand
GTGTGAAATCTTCCATTCATTCAATATGCGCTCACAAAGAGCTTCTTCTGTTGGTATGGGTATTACTGGTACTGACGTTACAAAGAACGTTGCAGATATGGTGCTTACAGACGATAACTTCGCAACAATCGTTTCAGCAGTTGGCGAAGGCAGAAGAATTTATGACAACATCCGTAAAGCAATTCAGTTCCTTTTAGGCTCTAACCTTTCAGAAGTTGTTTCAATATTCTTTGCAACTATTATGAGCTTCACAATTCTTAAAGCTCCTCACCTTCTCTTTATCAATCTTGTTACAGACAGTATCCCAGCACTCGCACTCGGTCTTGAAAAACCAGAAGCAGATATTATGAAGAGAAAACCAAGAAGCAAGAATGATGGTATTTTCTCTGGTGGTTTAGGCTTCGACTGTGCTTACCAAGGTATTCTTGTTAGTATTCTTACAGTTGTTGCCTTCTACATTGGTGAATTCCTCGAAACAGGTCACCTTGTATTCCACCACATTCAAGATAGCAGTGAAGGTATGACAATGGCATTCTTCACAATGGCAATGTGTGAAATCTTCCATTCATTCAATATGCGCTCACAAAGAGCTTCTTCTGTTGGTATGGTATTTAAAGGACATCACAACGTAGTTCTTTATATTGCGATGTTTGCTTCATTCCTTCTTACAACTGCAGTTGTTGAAGTTCCATTCCTCTCAAATCTCTTTGGTTTTGCTCATCTTGATTTAAAAGCTTACCTCATTTCACTCGGTCTTGCATTCCTCATTATTCCGATAGTTGAAATAGTTAAGTTCATTCAAAGAAAAATATCTAAACAATAAAAATATCAGACCCTTTAAATATCTCAAAGATATTTAAAGGGTCTAAATTATTGACCAAAAATCGATATTATGATAAAATTGTTAACAACATATCATTGGAGTTGGGGTTATTTTGAAGAAATTTATAAAGGTTATTGCAATTATATTGGTTTTTGTACTAATTCTTCCACTTACCTACGGAACTGGTTTTTTAATAGGTACAATCCAAAACAAATACAACGAAGAGAATGGTTATAAAAAGCCAACAGAAAAGCTTAACATTATGACCCTCAACATCTGCTCGTGGAGTTTTGACGGCAAAGATTTAGAAACAAGAGCAGATGGTATAGCTGAAACTATTCGTGAGAACAAAGTTGACTCTATTGGCATTCAGGAAGCGACACCTTATTGGATGAATGAACTTGTTAACAGATTGGGCGACGAATACGCTTATATTGGTGTAGGCGGTAATTCTGGTAAGGACTATAAAGAGAGTGACGACCAAGAAGATGAGTTTACTGCTATTTTCTATTTAAAGAGTAAATTCACTGTTGTTGACTCTGGTTATTTCTGGCTTTCAGAAACACCAGATGAAATTTCTTATGGCTGGGGCTCTGCTTACAGAAGAATTTGCAACTGGGTTATATTAGAAAACAAATACACAAACACACAATTTGTTCATATAAACACTCATTTTGACAATGCAAGCAGTGAAGCAAGAAGAAACAGCATTGGTATGATTTTAAACAAGGCTAAAGAGTTTAAAGACTTACCAGTTGTATTTTCTGGTGACCTTAACTTTATTGAAAAAAGCCTTGGTTACAGAGATATTACTGCCGATGTTTTAAAAGACACTAAGGTTTTAGCAAAAGACACTATGAATTCTGCTACATTCCACAATGCAGACCCGAATGCTTTTAAAGGTATTGTGTTAGACTACATTCTCATAAACGACGGCTTTAAGGCTATAAAATATGAAGTTGTTAAAGAGAAATATAATAAAAGATATATTTCAGACCATCACGCTGTGGTTGCAAAAATAGAAGTCGGCTCTTAAGCCGACTTCTATTTTTGTTAATTAAAATTGACTCCTACTTCGCTTTCGGTTTACCTAAAAATGAAGCGACAATTCCGCAGATTACTGCCGCCATTATACCAGCAGCACCTGCTGTTAGCGGACCAGTTAACACTCCTAAAAGCCCGTCCTTTTCTATGGCTGTTTTCGTTCCGTCTGCAAGCAATGCACCGAAGCCTATTAGTGGCACGGTGGCACCAGCACCTGCAAATTCTTCAACATATTTATAAACACCAATGCCACCTAAAATTACACCCAACACAACAAAGCCCACGAGAATTCTTGCGGGTGTAAGCTTTGTTAAATCAACAAGCAACTGACCTATAACACAGATTAACCCACCAATTAAAAACGCTTTTAAAAAAATCATAATATCACCCAAATAAAAAATTACTCTTTTGTATTTTTTACAAAAGAGTAATTTTTATACATTATTTTGCCTTTGATTCACAATAATAACAACGATAAACTCTGTTTTCTTTATCTGTTAATTTGAAAACATGTGGGAGTTCTTGCTCTGTTGAAGAAATGCAACGTGGATTTTTGCAGTAAATTACATTAGTTAATTTTTCTGGTAAATCTACGTTTTTCTTTTCAACAAGTTTTTCGTCTTTGATTATATCGATAGTTACATTCGGGTCAACATAGCCTAAAATATCCATATCGATAGTAACGTCAGCGTCAATCTTAATAATATCTTTAACACCCATTTTCGCACTCTTAACATTTGTCATAAGTGCAACTGGGCAAGAAAGCTCACCGAGTTTCAATAAATCGTAAATTTTCATACCATTACCAGCTGTAATATGGTCAATTACAAAGCCGTTTTTAATTGAATCAACTCTCATCTTCTTACCCCCCTGTTAATTAATCTCTAAAAGTTTAAGAATAAGTGCCATACGCATATATTTGCCATAAAGAACCTGTTTAAAATAGCAAGCTCTTGGGTCTTCATCTATTGCAACACTTATCTCATTAACTCTTGGGAGTGGATGCATAATTGACAAATCTTTTTTAGCATTAATGAGTTTTTCAGTTGTGAGAATATAACTATCTTTAAGTCTTAAATAATCTTCTTCGTTAAAGAAGCGTTCACGCTGTACTCGTGTCATATAAAGAATATCAAGCTCTGGCATAACTGCCTCAAGGTCAGTTGTCTGCACATATTCTAAATTATTCTTTTCTAAAACTTCCTTTTTAATGTAACTTGGAAGCTTTAATTCGTCAGGTGAAATTAAAACAAATTTAATTCCCTCATAACGAGAAAGAGCATTAATAAGTGAGTGAACAGTTCTGCCGAATTTAAGGTCACCACAAAGACCAACTGTTAAGTTGTTGAATCTGCCCTTTTCTCTATGAATAGTTAAAAGGTCAGCAAGAGTCTGTGTTGGGTGATTGTGACCACCGTCACCTGCATTTATAACAGGAATTGAAGCATTAAGTGATGCAACAAGTGGTGCACCTTCTTTTGGGTGGCGCATTGCGATAATATCAGCATAGCAAGAAACTGTTTTTGCAGTATCTGCAACACTTTCACCTTTTGCAGCAGATGAGCTTTGTGCTTCAGAGAAACCTAAAACGTTACCACCTAATTCATACATTGCGGCTTCAAAGCTTAAACGTGTACGTGTTGATGGCTCAAAGAAAAGTGTTGCAAGTTTTTTGCCCTTGCACTTTTCACTGTATTTCTGAGGATTTTCTATAATATCATCTGCAACCTTAACAAGCTCTTCAAGTTCTTCAACTGTAAGGTCAAGAACATCTATAACACTTCTCATAGTTTTATTCCTTTGCACCATTTACTTCAAGATACTTTTTAATTCTTTCAACGTTTTCTTTGTTCTTTTCGTCTTCTTCAAGATATTCAATAATATCGTAAACGTCAACAACTGAATATACTGGGAAGCCGTATTCTTCGCCAACCTCTGCCATAGCAGATTTTTCAGTCTGACCTTTTTCTTTACGGTCAACCATAACAAATGTAGCGGCAACCTTTGTGCCTTTAAGACCAGAAAGAATTGACATACTTTCTCTTATAGCTGTACCAGCAGTAATAACGTCTTCAACAATAACGATTTCTTCGCCTTCTTGTGGTTTGTAACCTACGAAAACGCCACCTTCACCGTGGTCTTTTTCTTCTTTACGATTGAAGAAGAATGGAACATCAAGACCATTTTTAGCTAATGCTACTGCAACAGAAACTGCAATCGGAATACCTTTATAAGCAGGTCCATAAAGAACAGTCTTTTTGTTGCCTACTTTTTCAAAATATGCTTTTGCATAAAATTCGCCTAATTTACAGATTTGTTCACCTGTTTTAATATCACCAGCATTAATGAAATAAGGAATTTTTCTACCACTTTTAGCAGTAAAATCACCAAATTTAAGCACGCCTGCACCTTCTAAAAACTGAATAAATTCTCTTTTATAAGCTTCCATCTTTAATTCTCCTTAATCACAAAATTCTGCTACGCATCTTTCGTATGCTGCAACTGGGTCTTCTGCTGCTGTTATAGGTCTACCTACAACAATGTAGTCTGAACCAATTTTCTTAGCTTCCTGAGGTGTCATAACACGAACCTGGTCACCAATATCACCATCAGCAAAACGAACACCAGGGGTAATTGTAAGGAATTCTTTACCACAAAGGTCGTGAACCTTACCAGCTTCAAGTGGTGAGCAAACAACACCATCAAGACCTGAGTCTTTAGCATTCTTTGCATAATGCATAACTACCTTATCAATTGGCTCGTTTATAAGAAGCTCGTTTTTCATTCTTTCTTCACTTGTTGAAGTGAGCTGAGTAACTGCGATAAGAATAGGTCTTGTGCCATCTTCACGTGTAAGACCTTCTAAAGCACCCTCCATCATAGCACCAGTACCAGCAGCGTGAAGGTTAGTCATATCAACGTCTAAGTTAGATAAAACTGACATTGATTTTTTAACTGTATTAGGAATATCGTGAAGCTTTAAATCGAGGAAAATCTTATGTCCTCTCGCTTTAATTTCACGAACGATTTGTGGACCTTCTGCATAGAAAAGCTCCATACCGATTTTTACAAATGGTTTTCTACCTGTAAACTTATCTAAAAAATCCATACAAGCTTGTTTACTACTGAAGTCACAAGCAATAATTACGTCTTTACCCATTAGTGTGCGCCTCCTATAATATCTTTTAAATTAGTAATACCATATTTTTCCATAACACGTGGTAAATCTTCAATAATATCTTTACACACGTAAGGATTGATTAAGTTTGCAGCACCTACTTCAACTGCTGAAGCACCTGCTAACATAAACTCAATTACATCCTCTGCAGTAGAAACGCCACCCATACCAACAAGTGGAATATTAACTGCTTCATACACCTGATACACCATTCTTACTGCAACAGGCTTAATTGCATTACCTGAGAAACCACCCATTTTGTTTGCAATAACAGGTTTCTTAGTTTTTAAGTCAATTCGCATACCTAAAAGCGTATTAATAAGGCTTATGCCATCTGCACCAGCTTCTTCGCAAGCCTTTGCTATAGAAACAATATCAGTAACATTTGGTGAAAGCTTTATAATTACAGGCTTAGTAGTAGCTTTTTTAACTTCTCTTGTTACTTCTGCGGCTGCTTCTGGTGAAGTACCGAAGCTCATTCCACCGCCGTGAACATTAGGACAGCTTACATTAACCTCAAGCCAACCAACTTGTTCTTCTTTATCTAATTTTTCGCAAGTGTAAACGTAATCTTCAACTGAAAATCCACTTACATTTGCCATAACTTTTTTATTAAATACTTCTTTGAGCTTTGGTAATTCTTCTGTAATTACCTTTTCAACACCAGGATTCTGAAGTCCAACGGCATTAATCATACCAGCTTCGCATTCTGCAATTCTTGGTGTAGGGTTACCAAAACGAGCATCTTTAGTTGTGCCCTTGAATGAGAATGAACCTAAAATGTTAATATCATAAAGCTCTGCGAATTCGTAACCATAACCGAATGTACCACTTGCAGGAATCAAGGGATTTGAGAGTGTTAAACCACAAAGTGATGTTTCAAGATTTACCATATAATCTCCTCCCTTTCTAAAACAGGACCATCTTTACAGATACGTTTGTTGCCGTATTTTGTTTTGCAAGAGCAACCCATACAAGCACCAAAGCCACAGCCCATTCTCTCTTCAAAGCTATATTGACCACTTGTAGCAGCAGTATTTTCAATAGCCTTGAACATTGGCATTGGTCCGCAAGTAAAGAAGTAAGAATATGTAAGGTCTTTCATAACGTCTGTTACAAAGCCCTTTACTCCAACGCTACCATCAACGGTAGTAACGTAAACTGTTGCACCTAAAGCTTCAAACTCTTCTTTGTAGAAAACTTCTTCAGCAGTGTTAAAGCCTAAAATCACAGTTGGCTTTTTGCCTTCTGCAACTAATTTTTTGCAAAGACCATACATTGGTGGAACACCAACGCCACCGCCGATTAAAAGTGGAGCTTCTCCACTTTTATCGGTATTGTAACCGTTACCAAGTCCAACTAAAATATCGAACTTCTCACCTGCTACTCTGGTTGACATAATCTCAGTACCAGCACCTACTACCTTGTAGATAAGTGTAATTGTACTGTCATCATAATCGCAAACTGAAATTGGGCGTCTTAAATAAAGACCGTCAATTTTGAGATTAACAAACTGACCTGTTGCAGTAAGACTACTGGTATCACCCTCAACAATCATTTTGAAAACGTCTTTTGCGATTTTTTTATTTTCTTTTATTGTATAAATTCCTTGATACATATTTACATCCTCTTAATTGGATATTTAAGCGTCAATAGTTGAAATGCAGAGTGTTGTTTCTTCAAGAACATCAAGTAATACTGCAACAGTATCAAGTGAAGTGAAGAGTGTTACGTTGTTTTCAACTGCACATTGACGGATTTCGTGACCATCTGACAAATAACCAGATTGGTTAATATCACGAGTATTAATAACGTAATTAATATAACCCTGACGCATATTGTTAAGAATTTCTTCACTACCTTCGCTGATTTTCTTAACTGCGTGAGTTCTTATTCCGTTTTCTTTAAGGAAGTTTGCAGTTCCTTCTGTTGCCTGAATATTGAAGCCCATATTGTAGAAACGACGGATAATTGGTAATGCTTCCGCTTTGTCTTCATCTGCGATAGTTGCAAGAACTGTACCGTAGTTCATAACATTCATACCAGAAGCCTGTAATGCTTTATAAAGGGCA
>JAZNCY010000345.1:0-2875 GCA_045587825.1 Acutalibacteraceae bacterium | reverse complement strand
TTCAATGAATAAACGCGAGTTAGTTAGTGATATTGTCAGACCTATAGAAACAGACATTATTACTCAGAATATCACTCAAAATATCGTACGTGATATACAGCTCCCCATTATCACGCAGGATATTCTTGTGCCTATAGATTCATACCTAGCGCAGTCTAGGTCTTATGAAGCACGTCAAAAACGTTATAAAGAAAAGCAAGAAAAACAAGAGCTTGATGCTAAATTAGCTGCAGAGAATAACAGTTTAGCTGACGTTCTTTACAGTATCGGTGGGATAGTTCCCAGTCTTTTGCAGGGTAAACCTGAAAATGCCGAGGCATATTTAAACAACATCTTACAGTATGGTAAGAACTTTGTTAAACCGTTGTTAAACGTAGATGAAAACGGTAACTGGAATCCGTATGTTGGTGCGTGGGCTTTACAACGTTTTCAGGCATTACTTGAAGACCTTGATGTTCTTGCGAATCCTGTTAAGGGACTGCTTTTAGAAGGTTTTGATGGCCTGTCTAAACAAGGTGCGGAACGGGTAGTTGGTTCTGATGGCAAAGCTATTATGACCCGTAAGAACTACCTGTATAACACAGGCAACGGTTGGTTAGACTTTGCACTTGAAGTTGTTTCAGACCCTGCAAACTGGGCTACGTTAGGTACAAAAGCTCTGGCGTCTGGCGCAGCCAAAGGTTCTGCTAAAGCGTTTATGACCGAAGCTGGTGGAGCTGCTCTTAAGAAGGCTTTACGTAAAGGCTTAGGCAAAGAAGTAGCTGAAGAAACTGTTGAGAAAATGGCTTATAGAACTACCAAAAAGGTTATTAAAGAGCTTAGCCAGCACGGCATTACAAAAGAGAAGTCTATTGTGAAAACAATCAAAGGCGTTAAAGAACTTGGCAATCTGGACGATGTTTCAGAAGAGACTGTTATTAGAGCGTTTAAAAAAGTACTTAGCAATACAGAAGGTTTAAAGCCAAGAGAAGTTGAAGTTATTGCTCGTAGCCTTTCTCAACCTTTTACAAAGGTTATCAATGCTGCAGAGAATATTACCGACACACAAACAGTATCAAACGCTATTCTAAAAAAAGCGTCTGCAACAATTTTGAGAAGCTTAAATAAAGCTTATGTTGTAGGTGACGCCGTTGATTCTGGAATATTAAAGTTTGCTTTTGCAGAGACAGGTATATACCCTGCCTATAAATTATTAAAAAATATGCCACATAATATGGCAAAGTTTACATCTAAGATACTTGGCGATAGTATCGAGGTTGTATTAAAGTCGCCTATAAGTTCTGGTAAAAACGCTGCAGAAACTATCCAGCATATCGTAACAACACTTAATGCAGATTCTGAACTTCAAACTATTTTAGAAACTGTTGGTAAAGGTGCTGTTTCTGAAAAAGAACTGTCAGGAATCATCTTGGCTAAAGTTCATCAAACTATTGATAATTTGCAAGAAACTTTAAGAAAAGCTAAAAAAGCTAAAGCACCTATAGGTGCCACAGCGGCTATAGATGCCGTTATAAAAAAAGAATACGGCTATGAAACCTTAGAAGCTTTTGTTAAGGATATGCAAACATTAAAAGGTAACACTACCGCTATAGGTCAAAGAGCAATCTATCGTTTAGAGAAATTTCAACAGTCTGTTACGAAAGCAGATATACAAAAAGTTCAAAAACTTGGCCAGAAAGCGTATAAGGCTCGGAAAGAAATGTTAGAAGCATTAAGTTTGGAGACTGCTGGTAAAGCGGTGGTGGGCGACGTGTGGGGAGAGACAATCGGCCGAGCAGCAGATGATACAACTAGAACTTTGTTCGAGGAAACCAATAAAACCGCAGCTATGGCAGGCGTTAAAAACGATGTGTCTGAAAAAGAGTTTGCTAACGTATTAGCTAAAGTTAACGCAGCCAAAAAAGCAAATAGTCTTGTTAACGCCGTCCCTGAGTCTACACCCGAAACAGACCACATTGTGGCTCAGCTATTAGATGAAATTAAAGTCTTAGACACGGTAGATGCGAGTACCGTTGTAAAGTTAAATGAAGCGCTTGATTGCGATGCTATAGGGTACAAAAAAGTATTAGACGCAGTACTTTCTCAAGCGTCAACTTTTAACGCATTTTCTAATCCTGATTTTATTATCCCTCTACAAGCGCACCTTGCTGATGCAATACAACTATTTAATCCCATACAACAGTTTAAACGTTTAACACTAAATCAATCATTTGCTACACTAAGCGAAACCATTACAATTTTAAAACATATAAAAGCATACACTGAAATATTAGCTTTATCTAAAACGTATTTAAACCCTGATAAATGTAGTGCAGCACTCGGCGCTTTGTTAAGAGCAATGGCAACCAAACCTATAAGTGAAGCGGAAAAATATAAAACGCAACTTAAAAAGTTTATGATTATGTTGTTGCAGCTTGAACAAACTGCTCCAACGGCTGCATTAAGGCACCGTTATGCACAGGCTGTTCAAAATATGCTAGAGGTAGGCTATCGCTATACGCCAATACCCGTGTATGAACAGGTTTTAAAAGTGTACGACACCGTCGTTAATTTACGGAAAACGGGTTTTGCTGACATGCATAAAGACACTATAAAGTTTTTAAAGGTATCTCCTGATGTTTTAATTAAACTTGTTAGACCGTCAGCATTTATCAGTCTTGACGTTGGTGAAGAAATCTTACAGCAAAATATCATACACACATATATGAAGAGATTTAATGCGCTTTTAACAGGCGTGTCAGATTATGATGCCGATGTAACAAAATTATTAGATAAAATTACAAACGTACTTTCAGGTGTGAAAGAGCTTACTGAAAAGAGTACTAAAGAAATCCTCTCAGAACTAAATGTTGGTGACGATATAGCTAAGCTTATA
>JAZNCY010000344.1:0-13473 GCA_045587825.1 Acutalibacteraceae bacterium | reverse complement strand
ATTTAACAGGTGGTATATACAGCAGTAACGGTAGACGCTTAGACGACCAGGCTATGATTCGTCAAAACATCAATCACAGCTATGCTGTAAATTTATTTAGAGAGGAGATAGATACCGAATCAGAAGGTATGTACGGTATCGACAGTATATGGTAATAAATATAATTTTTGTAGGAGCAGCTCTTTTGTGTGCTATTCTACTCGCTACAGGGAAACCCCTTAACATTTCCATCACACACAGACACATTGTGGAAAACCAAGAGTTGCCTATAGAATTCGAGGCACAAGAGGGTAAACCTCCCGCTGATGAAAAAAATCTACCTGAACTTCTTCAGGATTTCTTGGGGGTAACAGATGAAAGATAAAACAACCAACAAAAAACCAGACGACGCAAAAATACTTGCGCGGATAAAAAGACATTACGATATATGTCTAAGCGAATACAGCGCTATACACAAAAAGATGAAGCTGCTTGATGCAACCGACAGAGGCGATATGTGGAAAGCACTAAAAGCAAAGTATCCGAAGTATCAGATATTCCCTGATACAAACTACATCACATATGTAAAGAACAATCAGCTTTCCTCTATCTACACTGTTACTAAAGGTGCAAGCATACAGCCTACATCTGAAAAAGATAAAAGTCTTATCATAAACTTGAACGTGGCTATGGAACACATTTGGGATATTGCAAAAGTTGGCTTTTACCAGTTCCAAGCAGGTGAACGTGCAGCACTACTTAATCTTGGTATAACACAGGTCGGTTGGGACGAAAGACTCACAGGTGGTAGTGCGGCTTCTGACACTTTCTATAAAGGTAACATCACGCTTAAGAACATCGACCCGATAAAGTTTATGCGAGACCCATATGCAACAAGCTTTGAAACAGCAAGTTATTGTATGACCTACGACAGGTATCCAAAACACGCAATACTTGAAAATCCGCTTTACAAAGAAAAGGCTAAAGAATATTTCGATAAGTATACGGCAAGCCCAATGGATATTCCAGAAGTGGATGCGGGTGAAAGAGGTAATGCAGCCAACGGTAAGTATGCGGTGCTTCTTACATACTGGTGTAAAAAAGACGGTAAGGTAAATGAGTACCACACACTTAATGGTGAAGTTCTGCTTTATTCCAAAGAGGACATCAAACCTAGTTGCTTCCCCTTTGCACTTCTTTACAGCAATCTTCCCGCTGGTGACCTGGTAGGTGCGTCAGAGTGTGCAAAGATATTCGCAAACAATGTGGCTTACAATCTCCTTGACTCTATTGCAATTACCGCAGAATACAAAAACCAGAGACCGCCTAAATTTGTAAGTACCAACTCAGGGCTCAACGTTCAGTCGTTTATCAAGCACGGTGACGAAGCTGAAAAGACTTTCGTAGTTAATGGACGTGCAGACCAGGCAGTACACTACCACCAGTTCCCGCAGACATCTCCGCAGCTGTCCTCACTTAAGCTTGGACTCCAGGCAGGTATCGAATTAACATCAGGTATCGACGGCAGATACACAGGCCGTGACACAGGTTCTGTAATTACTACAGGCGGTGTGGAAGATATGCTTAACCGTGTAACGCTTATTGATACTCCGAAGATTCTTTTGTATGAAGACTACACAAAACAGCTTACCAAACTGGTTCTTGCCAATATGATTGAGTTCAGCCCTAAGCGTAAGTACTTTATACAGAAGTCTCAGACGACACGTTGGGAAACTGTCGAGGTGGACTTCCCTAAGATTGACTCAGACACACTATTCAACTATGCCCTCAGCATCAGTTCAGAACTTCCCAAAAACAAACAGCGTGTTGCAGCTACAGCTGATATGCTTATTGAAAAACAGATGCAGTATCAGCAGCAGGGTAGTAGCGTACAGCTTATTACCGAAGAAGAGTGGCTTGAAATGCAAGACCTTCCGAACAAAGAGCGTATGCTTGAACGTATGGGTGTTCAACGACATCAAGATGCTGTTGAAGAAGTTTCTCAGGTATTGTTCCAGTATGCAGACCTTATTCAAAATGGTATGGCTCCAGAAGATGCGTTGCTTTCTACTGCACAATCTTTGCAAGATAAACGTGCAGGAAATATGGAACAACTCGGTGGTGAAGGACTTATTCCAGGGGCTGTACCCGTTGATGGTGGCGGGTTAGCGGCATTTTAATAAAATGTAGTTGACAACTAAGTAAATATATGTTAAAATGAAGAGGTAGATAGTATGGTTCCGCATTCCTTAATGTGTGTATTGCTATTTACCTCTTATGTGTACGCCTGCACATATTGAAAGGAGTTTAAGGTAGATGGATGTAAATGAAAACAACAACACTGCGTTTGATGAGGCTGGTTTTAAAGCTTTCTTTCAAAGCCATCCAAATGACGCAACGATAGCAGAAGATATTCCTCCTGCTAACGATGATGCAGGTACTTCTGAGACCAACCCGCCTAACACAACGGAAACTGGCGACGGTGCAGGTGAAGAAGCTACAGGCAACAACACTGGTGATGGTGACGGTAAAGAAAATCAAGACCCCACACAGGTTCCTGATAAAAATACTGACGCCAAAGCCAACAAACAAGCACAGGCTTTTGCACAGATGCGTATTGCAAACCAGCAGCAGCAACAGCTTATTAACCAGATAGCACAGGTGGTTGGTATCCCAGATACAAAAGACCACGCAGCTGTTATCCAGGCTTTGCAGAATCTGGCTATAAAAGCGCAGTCGCAGAAGCAGGGTATTCCAGAAGAAATCCTTGCAAAGATTAACCGTCTTGAAGGTATGGAACAGGAATACCAGAGACAGCAGACCTACTTAGCTGCTGGGCGTGGTTTCCAAAACATTAAGGACCAGTTTAAACTAGACGATAATGCGTTGGAAAGCTTCGCACAGGAGTTGATTGCAGACGGTATTAACCCCTACGAACAGATGGTCGATTTGGTAAGTGAGTACCGCAACAGGCACTTTGACGAACTGATTGAACAGGCTGTACAAAGAGGTATAGCACAGGAAGCTCAACGAGCAGCAAAAGCAGGCGCACAAGGCTCAACACCACCTGATACCACAGGCGGTAGAGCAGATTCAGAACCCGCTAAAATTAACAGCATATCTGAATTGAATAAATGGTTAGAGGAAAATAAATAAGTAATACAGAAAGGGATGTGAGATTATGTATCTTAACGCAACAGCAGACATCAACACTTACATAGGTCTTGCGAGAAACACCAAGAACCTTGTTAACCCAGAGGTGTTCTATTCAAAACAGCTTCTGGACACAATCCGTATCGACGGTTCGAACTTTGTTTACTACAGAATCGCTGATGAAGCGCCTATTCAGGAAAAAGCTGACAAGCTTGTTCTCAGACGTTGGGCACCGCTTCAGGCACACACTGTACCTCTTGAAGAAGGTATTCCGCCTATCTCAGATAAGGGTTCGGTAGAAAAGTACGAACTCGAAGCTAAACAGTATGGTCGTTATATGGAGTTCTCTGATAAAGTTGACTTCGCCGTAGTAGACCCTGTATTGGCACACTATACAAAAGAGTACTCTCTCATTGCAATGGAAACTCTCGATTTGCTTGCAAGAGAAACACTTTTGGCAAACGCTAACCCCTACTATGCTGGTGGTGCAGCTAACTTTGAGGAACTCACAGTAGACTGCAAGCCCAGTATGACAGACCTTAGAAATATCGTACTTTCAATGAAGCGCAGACTTGTAAAGCCTCGCTCAAACGGTAGATACCACGTTATTGGTTCTCCTGAATTCTACTACGATATGATTAGCGACCCCACCGTTGAGAAGTATATGTCTTACAACAACACAACCAGCACAATGTACTCAAATTCACAGCTCTGTCCTATGTTTGAGATGGAATTCTATGAAACGCTTTGTGTACCGACTGGCGGTGAGTTCTACAAAGACGTATCAAATGTTGCTACAGCACACTTGAGACTCTATAGAGCTGCTAGCGGTGGTGGGTACGAGTACGCATCAGCTATAAGTACTACATACTTCAAAGCGGCTTCCAGCAACTACATCACAGACGGCAGAACAGGTCAGGCTGCTTCTTATATTCCTAACCGTAAGGTTTGGGATATTGCAGCATACAACACTGCAAACAAGGGTAACGGTAACGACTTTGAAGAATTCAAAGTACAGCACATTTTGGTTGTAGGTAAGGACGCCCTTACACGTACAGGTCTCTCAGGTGAAGGCTCAGCTAAAATGTTTGTTAAACAGAAGGGTTCTTCAGGTGTTCTCGACCCGATTGACCAGAGACAGTCTATCGGCTTCAAGATTAACTCAGTAGGTTTTGGTACAACTCGTTCTGAAGCTATCACTGATTACATCTGCGTACCTACACAGTGTCTGACAGTCTAATTATAATCTCGATTGGAGTTAAATTAAATGGCTAAGACAAAATCAGAAGCTGAACTTAATAAAGTGATTCGCGACGAACACCTTAAGGTTCAGGCTCGAAAGAAAGAATTACTTGAGATTTACAGAAATGAAGAAAAAGTTGCAGTACATATTTCGCCTATGTACCGTCCGCACTTCGGTAACGTATTGATTCTTACCGTTAATGGCATCACAGTTGGCGTACCTGTCGATGGTAATGCTTACAAGATTCCTAAGACTTTTGCTGAACACGTGTCGGCTAGAGTAGCTAAGGTAGACGCTATAATTAAAAAGACGAATCAGATGGCAGATATTAAAAGCAATTTTGAAAGCAGTCCTGGAGAATTAGAGTTATTCTAACACCAAATAAAAAGGGGTGGGGGTTTTCGCCCCTACTCCTTTTTGTTTGTTACTTTAGGAGGTACTTATGAAATTAACACAAATTGTCGGACTTGTTAACACCAAGTTAGCGGGTGAGACATTAACATATAACCAAATGCTCAGTTATTTGGACGAAACAATAGTAGACATCAACACACAACTGAACGCTTGTTTCCCCACTTTCTCAGAAGTATATTCAAGCTTAGTGTCAGATGCTGTGTACAACGCCTTTCCTGACCAGTACATAACAAGTGTTGTCGTTGTCGGAGCTGCTTTAAAATTCTACACTACAGACGAAGAAGGTCTGAACGTTGCTACAGGTTTTCAGCAGGAGTATGATAGAGGCTTGTTCTATATGATACGCGATTATTCAGCGTCAGTCCCTGAACAGTACCAGGCTAAAAACAGAGGCTACATAGAAGGTTCTGCTCCGAGCAGCGGTTTGGATATGTCCCGTTATAATCTTGTAGGTGGGTTTCCTATAAATCCTGATTTACGTATTATTGAAGGGCCTCGTGGTTTACAAGGTCCTCAGGGTTTTGAAGGAAAGCAAGGCCCTCCAGGGGAACAAGGTCCTCAGGGTGAGCCTGGTCCACAGGGTGTACAAGGTCCAGTAGGGCCCGAAGGTAAACAGGGTCCTCCAGGTCCTCAGGGCCCCCAAGGTAAACAAGGTATACAGGGTGAGCGAGGCGTGCAAGGTATGCAAGGAGAAAAAGGCGACAAAGGTGACAAAGGTGACAAAGGTGACAAGGGCGACGTTGGAGCTGGCTTAAAGATTTTAGAACATTACAATACCTATAATGAAATGGTAGCGTCTGTTTCAGACCTTGTGGCCAGCAATGCGTACAGCGTTGGCGCTGAAATTCCATACGATATATATATTGTCTCAGAAAAATTAGAGTTTATAAATCACGGGCCAATCCAAGGAGCTAAAGGCGATAAAGGTGATAAAGGTGATAAAGGTGAGATGCTGTACACCTATGGCACAGAAGACCTTATAGCAGGAAGCAGTGCGTTAGAGACTGGCAAGCTCCACTTTGTGTATGAGTAAGGCGGTGTGACATATGGCTAAAAAGACTTATATAGGAGTAAATGGCACAGCACGAAGAGTAAAGAAAATCTATATCGGTATAGACGGGGTTGCAAGAAAGATAAAAAAGGCATATATCGGTATCGGTGGGGTTGCGAGACCTTGTTTTGGCAGCAGTTTAGAATACTACGGAAAAATAACACCTCTAAGAGTACCTAAGAAAGGAGTTTCAGCTGCATCTGCTGGTAATTATGCCTTATTCGGTGGAGGTAAAAGCGGAGCTGCCCTATCCCCAATAGTTGATGCCTACGATGCTTCATTAACCCTTAAATCAGCACCTAATCTAAGTATTGCTAGGGAGACTATGGCAGCTACTTCTGTGGGTAACTTCGCAATATTTGCTTGCGGTTCTACTATAAATGGAAGTTCTAGCGGAGCTACTGCTATTGTAGACGCTTATAATTGTGGCTCATTAACTGAAATATCTTTGAGAGATAACATACCTAGGATAGAGCTAGGCACCAGGGTGGCAGCTACTTCTGTGGGTAACTTCGCAATATTTGCAGGCGGTGTTGCAATTATATCAACTCGTGATGGGTGCTATTATTACGATACTTCACTCACTCTAGGGAAAGCGATGAATTTATCAGAGTCTAAGTACGCTATGACAGCTGCTACTGTAGGCGACTTCGCAATATTTGCTGGAGGTAGTAAACAGTACAATCAGTATGCAGTCACAGATATGATAGAAGTTTATGATAAAGGAATGACAAAAGTAAGTGTATCAATTAAGTTATCCCAACCTAAAATGTATATGGCTGCTACTACCTTAGGTGATTATGCATTATTTGCAGGTGGATGTTCGAGCCCAAATTTATTATACGGAGTGGTGGATTGTATAAGTAGGTCTCTAACTAAATCAGTTGTAAATACAAGTGTTGTGCAGAAAGTAGGTATGGCAGCTATTACGCTAGATGATTATGCAATATTCGCTGGAGGTTCATCAACTGTAGCTGTTAGTGACTCTAAGAGTGCAGTAGTAAGTTTTGACTCTTTATTATCTTATACTTTGTCTAATTTATCAGAGTCTAAGTCCTCTATGGCAGCTGCTACTATAGGTAACTTCGCAATATTTGCTGGAGGTGCAGTAGACACTTCTACTGTAGAAGCTTATATAGTAGACTAAAATATAAATTCAATATTAAATTAAGGAGAAAATAGAATGAAAAAGTATGCAATTTGGAACAAAAATGACCTTATTATAACACCTGTAGGTGAGGTGCTAACTCCTGAACAGTGGATAGGACGCTATCCAGTAGCGGGGCTTGATAACATAACAGTAGTCTGTGCAGCAGGTGAAATTAACGGAGCATTTTTCGGAACATTGGGGCAAATGGTTGAAATGTACGAAAGACAAGGAGCCGATTTCTCAGGTTGCACAACACCAGAAGAAAAGCTTACGGTTATTGAAACTTTTGATACTGAAATGGAAAATGCTCAAAAAGAAGCGTCTGCAAACGCAGTCTCAAATGAGGAGCTAACAGCTACATCGCTTGCAAGCATTGCGGCAAGTATGGAATACCAAAATATGTTGACGCTTGATGATACGGAGGTATAGTAATATGAGTTTTGAAAGAATAAAATATTATTATGACGCAGGTTTGTGGAATAAACCTATGGTGAAAATGGCTGTTAAGAAAGGTGTTATCACTAAAGAACAGTACAGAGAAATCACTGGTGAAAGTTATTAAATAAGGGGAAGGAAGGACAGGAACTATGAAAATCTCTATACTAAAGGTGTACTGCTGTGCTGCAGCAGGGTTAGTCGGAAACTTTATCGCAAAGCTATTTGGGGGTTGGACAGAAGATATGGTCACTCTTATAATTTTTATGGCAGTGGATTTTATTATGGGGCTTATTGTTGCAGGTGTTTTCCATAAAAGCACCAAGTCCCAAACAGGTGCTCTGAACAGTCACGCAGGCTGGATAGGCCTTTGTAAAAAAGGAGCAGTACTTCTCTTTGTTCTTGTTGCTTATCGCTTGGATATGTTGCTTGGCGCAGATTACATAAGAACAACTACAATAATCGGGTTTATAGCAAACGAAGCACTCTCTATAGTAGAAAACGCAAGTCTTATGGGTGTGCCATTTCCAGAAGTTATAACTAAAGCTATTGAGATACTTAAGCATAAAGGAGACGACGAGGAATGAAGATATTCATTGACCCAGGACACAATGACAGTAAAGTTGATACAGGTGCAGTAGGTAATGGACTGAAAGAACAGGATATAACCTTTGCTATGTCAACGCTATTGGCTGAAAAGCTGAAATCTGTTGGTGTCGATGTAATGCTTTCAAGAAAGAGTAAGACAGACATCTTAGGTACTGACCTTAACTCAAGCCTTTCTACAAGAGCAAAAATGGCGAACCAATGGGGAGCAGATTTGTTCTTATCAATTCATTGTAATTCTTTTTGGCTTTCCAGTGCAAATGGTACAGAAACATACACGTACAGCAAAACGTCAAAGGCGTATGAATTGTCAAAAAACATATGTAATGCGATTTCTAAAAAGCTTGGCACATACAATAGAGAAGCAAAGACCGCAAATTTTGTTGTTCTTAAAAAAACCTCTATGCCTGCGCTCTTGGTTGAGACAGCATTCATAAGTAATAAATCCGATGCACAAAAACTAAAGGATAGACAAGAGGATTTTGTAAACGTGATATTTGAAGAAATCTGCAAGCACTACAAAATTGAAAAGAAAGAACAGCCGAGTACACCAGCACCGTTTACGTACCATATAGAAGGTATAACACACGTTATAGAAATTGACCCAAGAAATATTTGGGCAGTAGAGACACAGTGCAAAACCAACAAGGTGACGTATAACAATTTTGTAAACTCTGTATTCTTTATGAATCTTAAAAGTGGCAATACACATCCACAAGGGATTATTGTAAATGCAGGGAAAGTTATTGCAAACAATCCTACACACGGAAAACCTGTTGCTACGCTCATTGTGTATGGCAAGGATAACGTGCAGCTCAAATACATTGACGACATAACTAAAGAGAAAAATGTTTGGTTTGCTATATCAGGTTATGGCATTTACCCAAACATTACAGCAGATAAAGAAGGGTTTACAGGTAAGTTTTCAGACGTTACAAGAAGTACAAATCGACCAATTATAGGTTATCGCAAAAAAGATAATAAGATTGTAATTGCTGTTCGTGAGAGTAGCAGTGCGGAAAGAGCAAAACAAACCGCTAACAATCTTGGGCTTGATTTTGCAATATCCCTTGACGGTGGTGGAAGTACAACATTAAAAGTTAATGGCAGTTATAAATTTAAAGGTGATGGTCGAAAAATATTTGGCGGCATCATCTGGTCGTAAAAAGAAAGTAGGTGGGTGTTTATGGCTAAACAAATATACTATAAAAAGTATGAACGTGGCACAAGGCTTCAGACTGTAGATACTCTATACTCAGGTGGTATGCTTTATACAAACACTCCACTTGCTGAAAACTACAGTAAAGCCTTTGTAAACTACGACATAACCACAGATGGCACGCTCAGGTCTAGGCCTGGGCTGTGCCGATTAACTGCTTTAAAAGCAGATGAAACATTTGATAATAAACTTTTGGTTAATGCGGAGCCTATGACAACATTTGATACAAACACTACGTATCAGCATTTGGTTGTCGGCGAACAGCAGAAAACAGCAGCACAAGAAGGTACAATGTTAGGTGTCGGAAAGCTGTCGTTTTTTAAAAGCGATAATGAAACTTTAGATAAAGCCGAAGATGAACACGAGGCTCTTATGCGTATGCATCCTGAAGTAGAAATACACGGATTATCTTTAGGAGAATCTTTATCACGTTATGTAGGTTGTAGAGCATTTAACAACGATTACTATTGGTTTAAACCAGATGGTAAACTTTATCACGCAGGCTATTTGTTAACAGAGTACAATCAGGACAACAACGAAGCAACTTATGATTTTACTTCAGAAGAAGTAGAACCGAAAGTGTGTACCGTACAAGAAGCTGCAACATTAGGCTATAATATGTTGTTAGAACACCCTTACAATTTTCAGCACACTTATAGAGAGTATGATAGACAAAATAACTTAACTGTTAATTCAATCGTTATTCGTGGCATATTAGCATATAAGGACGCAGCAAGAACACAACTAGAACTAACCCCGCAAGCAGGACAGACTTTATATTTTAATATAATATGCGACGGCATACATAAAATTCCGCGACAGGGGAACTACGGCAGCGGGTTAACTGAACCACTATACTTGTCCGACTACCACAAATATAGCATTACTGTTGAACATAGTTTTGATAATGGCGCCACTTGGCAAACAGTAAAGAACACCGTCTTACAACAAACCAGCTCTAACTCGCCTATAACTACAGCTTCTTTTGTAGCGGCGCTACAGTATAATACGCTATGGCCTAATGCTACAGCATTACTTATAAGAGCTACAATTTCAGTTGATACTGCCGTAGAAGGTGCAAGCCCTGCTGGTAGTTCTAGTTACATCACCAGTCTTAAATACTCAGAAAAAAAAGACACAGATGCCATCAACTACGACCTGCAGAACTACACTTTAAAACACGCTGAAGGTATGACCTACTGGAAAGAACGTCTTATATTATGGGGTGTTCCAGAGGATAAAACTATGCTATTTGTGTCAGAGACACGTAACCCATCGTACTTCCCGTATCCGAACAATGTGAGTCTGTTTGATGAGCCTATTGTAAACGTTGTTCCGCTGCTGGACAATCTTATTGTATTTACTACCAGCAAGATACACATTATGACAATCGATTCAGATTATATACATCTGACACAGAAATGTATACAGAACAACCTCAGAATTAACCCTTATGATGTGCATTTAATGCAGGTTGTTAAAAATATGATATTCTTTAAATCAGGTAACTACTATTATATGATAGTGCCAAAAGCTCAGTCTTTGACAGGTGAATTAACTATAGCTCCTGTGTCTAAAAATATTGAATATTTTTTGGATAATTTTAAAGAAGAGCTTTACAAAATCTTAAATGTGTTATATAATTATAAGGAGAAACAATGTTCGGACCTTATATTTACACATTATTACAATTATCTGGATTACGAAGATGTTACTAATGTGTATGTGTTTAAAACCCCAGAAGGACGTTACTTAAACTTTTGCTTATTGTACAACACGATACAGCGTACTTGGCGTATATATGTGTATGAGACAGCAAATATAATGCAGCCTATTACGCACGACGCTACAAAGAAAAGTATCTACGGTTTGTTTAATGGTGATACCTATGAAACTTATAGGTTTGACTACAAACAATCTACGGACGTTATGGGTACGGTGTTTAAGAATTATCAGCTATATGATTCAGGTTATCGTGACCAAGAGTACAATCTCAAGAAGCGTTATAGAGAACTCCAGTTTATTATCTATAACCGTTCACTAAAAACTACAAAGTTTGGTACAGGTTTCTTTATTGACGGTAGTACTCGTACTCCAGTTTATAAAACAGAACCGTTTATAAAAACTTTAAGCGATAACATTTATAACGCAGAGTATACGGGCACTAAACAAAATGTTGAGTTAGTATTAAACACAACCTTTGATAACGCTCTCGAAATCCCAGGTACAACAATTCTTGGGTCTTGGGTACTCGACCAATCAGTGTTTCCCGAACAAACAGTTTATAAAGTTCGTTTTCCAGTATCAGGTAAAGGTTATGCTCCAAGAGCGTTGCTTTTAAACAAAGACGAACTAGCACACGATATATTAAATACAAGCTATGTGTACCGTAGTTTGTACTCACGATAGGAGTGATTTTATTGGCAGCTACAGAACCAATCGTAAAGATTAACTTAAATGAAATGCTACCAGAAAAACAATCGGGCGAAATCGTTACCGCCGAGGACTGGAATAAACTAACAGCATTGTTCCTTGCTTTGAATCAAAACGCAGTCGCATTGGACAGCGTTAGACGAGTTGCAGAAACAAACGAAGCTAACATAGCTACCATTGCATTAGGTGCAATTCCTGACAGGTCTATAAGCTCAATTAAACTTGAAGTAGCAGGCGCTACAAAACAGGTATATCAGATTACCACAGACACGCAACCTAAAGAAGGCGTAGTGTATTATACCGTCGGTGATTCAACTTTTGTACAGCGGATTGGTTTAACAGCATTTGACAAAGACACACCATATTATGAGCTCAATACCGTCTATGTACGTACAGAACACGAAGCTCCCCAACCAGATGTTACGTACTACATCTACGAGAACGGTGAAGAAGAACCACCTGAAAAGGGTGAGCAAGGCCCAGAAGGTGTTTACATCAGTCAGCCTGGTCTTGAAGAATTTGCTACTGGCGTCATTTATTATGAGCTTTTAGCGATATACCAGTTGACAGTAGATGCTGAGCCTCAAATAGGTAAAACATATTACACACAAAACATTGAAGCATATGTCCCGCACGAAGGCCTAACAAGCTTTGACCTGAATACAGCGTATTATACGTTAAACACAATTCCGACTAAAGCGGCTATAGCCGAGGCTGAAGTAATTGAAGACGGTATAATCCCTGGGAGTAAACTACAAGAAAATACGCTATCAAGCGGTCTTTTTGCAGATTTAATTATAGGTGGTTTATTGAACGACAAAACTACAGTGTATACTGATAAATATGTCTCAGGCAGTTTCACAGGTAAAGAAGACGCTAATGCAGATATAAACGAGACACGCACTCACACGATTACTTTTGAAAAAGAACACAAAGCACTGTTAGTCATTAACAGCGAAACTATATCTTTATTTATGGCTGACCCCAACAAACCCGACATAACTTTTGGTATCAACTATAGTTCAAGTATGCAACGTTTATGTGTAAAGACTAGATTGGGCGATAACAAACGAACAGCTAGAATCCAAACAGCCTATGAAATAGGCAGTTTTACAGGTAACTATGTTGCTGCCAATCCATTAAACTTGGCACATAGTGACCGTGTTTGTCTTATTAACGCATACTATGATGGTGGTACAAAAACACTAACCGCTGTCTTTAAGCGCGCAGGAGATTTGGTTAATCAGAACGCTAGTCTTTATGGTTATGGTTTCGGTAGTTTAATCATAGGACTTTAGGAGGTGTTAGATTATGACGTTTTGGGAAAACAAAGAAGCAAGTAAACAGAAAAACGAAACAATCACAGTAAAACAGAATAATGCTAACACCACCAATAACACTTCTACAGCACCTGAATGGTTTAAAAATTCAGAAGAAAAGTATGCCAAAACGTATGCCAATGCACCAGCCGTGACAGGTGGTGGTTCTTCTGGTGGCAACTCAGGTAGAAATGTTTACATAGGCAATCAGGCCTACGGTTATGATACAGCTCGTGTAAAGTCTGCTGAAGAAATGAGCGCTCTTATGGGCGGTTATAACTACGACGAAGGCGCTATTCGAAGCTTATTCGACCAAGCAACTAAAGCTGAGTACGCTGCAAAGCGTGCAGCTAATATGGGCGCTCAGAGACAGTTCGCTACAAATATGGGCGATTACATAACTACGCTTTCAGACACTATGAGGCAACAGCTTAACCAAGCCGTAGCCACAGGTGGTTCAAGAGGTCTTGC
>JAZNCY010000343.1:0-47942 GCA_045587825.1 Acutalibacteraceae bacterium | reverse complement strand
TGATTTAGTTGGCTCGCTTTATTATAGTCCACAAACAATTAATGAATTATCAGAATAAAAAACAACTGTTTATCCAGTAAGGGTAAACAGTTGTCTTTTTATTTTGTTACTAATTCTTTTTTAGTAGTTTTTTTAGCTTTTCTTTTATCTCTGAATTTTTTTAAAATCGGTATTTTTACTTGCTCTTCGCCATCATCACATTTCTCAACAACAATCATAAATATTGTAATGAGTAAGAGATATGGCACCGGACAGAGAATACCAGGGTTTACGAGTGACATTAATTCAAGGCTTATATAAGACAAGAAAATTGTCATATTGAAAAGCGTTGCTTTTTTCCAGATTAACAAGTTTCGCTTTACGAATTGGTAAATAAAAGCAATAATTCCCACTGTACCAAAGCTACCTGCAATCTGAATCGGCTCACAATGGTACCAGCAAAGAGCACCAGGCTTGTTTTTGAAAATATCACGATTGGTCATATTACCAAGACCTGTGCCGAAAACAGGGTTGTTTAAATAATCCTGTACACCACGGGCATAGTGTCTGACTCTTGTTTCTGTATCTTCGCCACCCATAAGGAATTGGTTAATTACCTTGAAAAGGCGCTTCAGCGTATAATTTAAAAATTCAGTTATTTCAGGAAGATAAATAAGAGCGGCAATAACAAAGCAACCGCAGATTATAGCGTAAGCAAGTCGACGGCGTTTGTCATAAAGAACAAACATAACAATACACATAACAAGCTCAATAGTACCAAACACCATACCACCACGTGAGCCTGTAAGAAGCATAGCCATATAAAAAATAAAGCCGATAATTATTGAGTATGATGACTTGTTTGCTCTGAAGAAAGCAAAAGGCAGAGCCATCATAAGAATGGTAGAGGTGTTGTTACGCCATCTCATATAAATAATGCCTGGGTTATCAATAACATCATTTATATTGATAATATATTGAGCAAATATTGCAAGAGAGGCAGTGAGTCCTACCATAACCATTATTTTAGAAAGCTTATCAATAAGAGAATAATCACTTGTGGCGTTGATTCTCGGGAAGAATATGCAGTAAACAAAGAGCATACCAAAGCCGATACCAAGCATATTATAAATTGAAGTTCCACCAAAGTAATCCTTTAGTGAAATTACGCCGACGCCACCAATGGTTACTGCAATAGAAACAAAAAGCATAGGGAAAAACTGTGAGCCTTTAATGCTTGGCTTTTTGCCGTAATAAATAAGATTGAATAACAGCATAAAAGCAAGAGGTATTGCTAAATACCAGATTTCACTGAAGGCTTCGAGCGAGTTGTAACATCGCATTGCAATAATGTAGGTAAAGAGCGTGGGGATGAGCATTGCCATAATGTCACCCGTAAGCAAAAAGCAAACGCCTGTTATGTAACCTAAAACAACAGAACCCCAGATGTGAAAATCCTGTTCTGGAAAATGTGCGTGAAGACAAGCTATTATCAATGAGAAAATAGCAAGCGCCACCATCCATCTGTCACTTAACAGAAATTTGCGTATTTCTGCTAAAGTCTTTACCGACTTTTCAGAAGTTAATATATTTTTCATAATAAAATACCCGCAAATTGTAATGTTAAAATTATTATACTTTATTCTATTATACAGATTTTTTAGAAATTCTCAATATTTATTACAAAATCTTAATATTTGCAAGAATTAAAAAGCAGGTCGATACCATTTGAGGTATTGACCTGCTTTGCTTTTATGACAATTCAAATTGTCCTGTGTAAAGCTTGTAATATTTACCTTTTTCTTCTATAAGTGTGTCGTGGTCGCTTTTTTCTATAATCTGACCATCCTCAAGCACCATAATTGCATTTGAGTTTCTTACAGTAGAAAGTCGGTGGGCTATAACAAAAACAGTTTTGTTTTCCATAAGCTTATCCATACCCTTTTCAATAAGCTTTTCTGTTCTTGTGTCAATAGAGCTTGTTGCTTCATCCAAGATAAGAACTGGTGGGTTTGCAACGGCGGCACGTGCTATTGCAAGCAACTGACGCTGACCTTGTGATAAATTGCCACCATCACCAGTGAGCATTGTGTTGTAGCCGTCAGGCAATCTCTTAATAAAGCTGTGAGCATTAGAAAGCTTTGCTGCTTCAACAATTTCTTCGTGGGTTGCATCTAATTTACCATAACGGATGTTATCTTCAACTGTACCTGTAAAAAGGTGAGTATCCTGAAGAACCATTGCAAGAGAGCGTCTTAAATCGTCTTTTTTAATCTTTTTGATGTTAATGCCATCATAAGTGATTTTACCTTCATCAATATCATAAAAACGATTTATAAGATTTGTAATTGTTGTTTTACCTGCACCGGTTGAACCAACAAAGGCAATTTTCTGACCAGGCTTTGCATAAAGCGAAACGTTTTTAAGAACAGTCTTTTTACCGTCATAAGAGAAAGTAACATCGTGAAAACGAACGTCGCCCTTTAAAAGCGTGTAGGTTACAGAGCCATCTGCTGAATGTGGGTGTCTCCACGCCCACGTGCCTGTACGCTCTTCGCTTTCCTGAATATTGCCATTTTCATCAACTTTTGCATTAACAAGTGTAACATAACCATCGTCTTCTTCAGGTGTTGCATCAATAATTGCAAAAATTCTTTCAGCACCGGCAAGAGCAGCAAGAATATTATTAAGCTGTTGAGAAACCTGACTTATAGGGTTTGAGAATTGTCTTGTGTATTGTAAGAAGGCTGCAAGAGAGCCGAGTGTGAGAGCACCTTCAATACCACCTAAAAGAAATCCTGAAATTCCTGAAAGCTCGCTCGTGCCGAATTTTATAATGATGAATGCACCGAGAGTTGCAGTTGCAGCAAAGTTGAAGTATGAAAGGTTACCCATAATAGGCATTATAATACTTGCACAGGTGTGTGCATTTGTTGCAGATTTTCTGAAGTTTTCGTTGTGTACTGAGAAAGCAGCTTTACTCTTTTCCTCACGGCAGAAAACCTTAACAACTCTCTGACCTTCAATAAATTCTTCAATATAACCATTTACAGCACCTATATTCTGCTGCTGTTTTCTGAAGAAGTTAGCACTTTTTCCACCTACAAATTTTATTATGTTAAGCATAACAAAAAGCATAACAATAATAAGACCAGTTAATGCGGGGCTTATATAGAGCATCATAGAGAAAATACCAATAACTGTGACGAGAGATGATATTGTCTGCACTAAGCCCTGACTTATAGCTTCACGGATTGTGTCAGTATCATTTGTGAAACGGCTCATTAATTCGCCGTGAGTATGAGCATCAAAAAACTTAATAGGAAGACTTTGAAGATGGTCAAAAAGGTCTTTTCTCAAAAGATTGAGAGTGCCCTGTGAAATGTTGAGCATAAGTCTTTGGTAAGCATATTGTGCCGCTGCACCACAAACGTAAATAATGCCGATTATAATAAGATATTTTACAATGTTTGTTATATCAAACGTGCCATTCTCTACAACGAGACCTATTTCATTTATGATTGGTGTTAAAAGGTATGTTCCGGCAACACCTGCACCAGAGCTTATAATTACTAAAACTGCAACAAGTACTAAAACAGCTTTATTTTTAACAACGTAACCTAAAAGGCGTAAAAGTGTCTTTGCTGGATTCTGAGGTTTTTCAAATCTCATTTTTCCACCTGGTCCGCCAGGAGGTGGTGGTCCGTTTTTCTTAATTGGTTTTTCTGACATTTCTTACACTCCCTTCTTTATTGCTCCATTTTGCCTTCTTGTTGAGAAATATAAACGTCTTTATAAATCTCATTACGTGAAAGCAATTCCTCGTGTGTGCCGACATCATCTATTTTACCATCATCAATAACAATGATTTTGTCAGCGTGCTGAATTGAGTTGATTCTCTGTGCGATTATAATTTTTGTTGTATCTGGAAGAGAATTTTTCATTCCCTCTCTGATTTTGCCGTCTGTTGCAGTATCAACTGCACTTGTTGAGTCATCAAGAATTAAGATTTTCGGGTTTTTAAGTAAAGCACGTGCAATACAAAGACGTTGCTTTTGTCCACCAGAAACATTGACACCACCCTGACTCATATCAGTGTTATATTGCTCAGGGAAGCTCATAACAAAATCATCAGCGCAGGCAATTTTTGCTGCCTCTCTTATTTCTTCCATAGTAGCGTTTTCATTACCCCAGCGAAGATTTTCTTCTATTGTACCTGAAAAAAGAACGTTGGACTGAAGCACCATAGAAACGCTGTCACGAAGTGAGTGAAGCTTATAATCTTTAACGTTTCTGCCACCGACTAAAACTTCACCCTCGCTTACATCGTAAAGACGAGGAATTAATTGAACAAGTGAAGATTTTGCACTACCAGTACCACCAAGAATACCAATGGTTTCACCAGATTTTATTGAAAGGTTGATATTGGAAAGCACGGGCTCCTCTGCAGTTTCGTTGTATCTGAAAACAACGTTTTTAAATTCAATATCACCATTTTCTACTTTTAAATTTTCGTCGGCGGTATCGTCTTTAATAGTAGGCTCTTCGTCGAGCACCTCGCAAACACGCTTCATAGAAGCTCTTGCCATAACAGACATAACGAAAATCATTGAAATCATCATAAGTGACATAAGAATCTGCTGAACGTAAGTAATAAAGCTCATAAGGTCGCCTAACTGCATACTTCCTACAAAAATAAGCTTTGAGCCAAACCAGAGGATTGAAATTATGCAGGTGTAAACTGCAACCATCATAATAGGGCTGTTTAAAATTATAAGCTTTTCAGCAAATATTGATGCTGCTTTTAATTCATCATTTGAAATTCTGAATTTTTCTTTTTCGTGTTTTGAACGTACGAAAGCCTTAACAACTCTTATAGAAATCAAATTTTCCTGAATAGATGTGTTGAATTTATCATACTTTTTAAACATACGCTCAAATCTTGGGTGAGCCTTTGAGCCTATAAACACAAGTGCACCTAAAAGTGCAGGACCTACAATGATAAACACAAGAGAAAGTTTTTTGTTAATATCTACCGCCATAGCGATTGCCATTATGAACATAAGCGGAGAGCGTACTAACATTCTTATTGCCATCATAAAAGCATTCTGAATCATATTTACGTCAGTTGTCATTCTGGTAATAAGTGAGCCAGTTGAAAATTTATCAACATTAGAGAATGAGTAGTCCTGAATTTTACCGAACATAGCACCTCTTAAATTTTTACCGAAGCCCATACCTGCCTTTGCTGCAAAATAAGCAGCAGAAGCACCACAGATAAGTGAAAAACACGCCATTACAACCATTAAAATACCTGTTGAAGTAACAAGCTCGAGTCCTTGTTTTTCACCGAAGCCTAATTTTAAAAGAATGCTTACTACAAAGCCGTCTTTTTCTGAAAGTGGGATTCCGTTAATACCAGAGTCGACTATAACAGACATTAAGAACGGAATTGCAACCTCGATTAAAACTTCAAATACAATTGCCAGAGGTGATAAAAAAGCATAAATTCTGTAACCCTTGGCATAGCTTAATAATTTTTTAATCATTTATCTGTCACCACCATTTAATATTTTTTTGAAATCTTCCTTAGTCATTTCGTTGTCAGCAATATTCATATTCAGCCTTTTGAGAAAAGACATAAGCGTTTCTTTTTCTTCATCTGTAAACCCAGAAAATACCTGTTCATCTGTTTCGTCGCAGACTTTTCTGAAATCTCTTAAGGCGTTAGCACCTTTTTCAGTTACAGTAAGATGTTTTTTTCTTGAGTCCTCTTTATCGTCAATACGTGCAATAAAGCCTGATTTTTCCATTCTTTTAAGAGTTGTTGCAACAGAAGCAGGCGACACGTGAAGATGTTGAGCGAGTTCTTTTTGTGTGCACCCATTATTATACGAAATAAATTCTATAATAGCTGGCTGACCAAAATAAAGCCCTAACGAAGAAGCGGCTTTTGAAACCCTGTATCTGTGTGTGACATTCAGGGTGATAATTTCGTGTACTAAAGAACGATTATCCATAAAAACTCCTTTCCAGAAAAAAGTTAAACGTTTATTAATTAAACGTTTAACTATTGCTGTATATGATAACACAAAATATAGAATTATTATTCTTGTTTAGAAAAAAGAACCACAAAAAATTGTATTTTTACAAAAAATTAACATTTTTAAAATCGTTTTTATTTTTCTTTTTTCGACTTAAAAATTGTTTTCTTTGTGCAAAATTGCCAAATTCTACCAGAAAACTTTAATGGGCGTTTGAACAAAATATATTAAAAAACACTTGAATTCAACACAGTGTTTTGTTATGATTAAAGCACGAGAATATGTCTATATATAATTGAAACGTGAAATTGTATGAAGATATATCAAAATGGGGTGAAAAGAGTTGAAAATAAAAGAAACGGAAGTTAATCCTAACGATTTTCCTATTTACATTTTCCATTTAGGCAAGAACTATCGTGCTCAGGAATTTTTTGGAGCACACGAAGTAGGAAAAGAAGAGTTCGTTTTCAGAGTGTGGGCACCACACGCCTCTTCTGTAAGAGTTGTGGGTGACTTTAACGGTTGGGATGAAAATGCTTCTATAATGACAAAGCTTAACGAAGCAGGCTGCTGGGAGGCTTACGTTAAGAATGTTAAAGAATTTAATGCTTATAAGTTTTTGATAATTGATTCAAAAGGTGAAAGGCATTTTAAAGCAGACCCTTATGCAGTTCATTCAGAAACAAGACCTGGAACAGCTTCAAAAATATTCAGAAGCAATTATAAATGGCGTGACAGCAAATGGTTAGAAGAAAGAAAGAAAACTTCAATCTACAAGTCACCGGTCAATATTTATGAAATGCACTTGGGCTCGTGGAAGCAATATGATGACGGCAACTTTTTAAGCTATCGTGATTTAGCAAAAGAGTTAGTGCCTTACGTTAAAAAGATGGGCTACACTCATATTGAAATGATGCCTCTTTCTGAATATCCGTTTGACGGCTCGTGGGGATATCAGGTAACAGGTTATTTTTCAGCAACGTCACGCTATGGCACACCAGATGATTTAAAATATCTTATAGATGAGTGTCATAAAGCAGGTATCGGTGTTATTCTTGACTGGGTACCGGCACATTTTCCTAAGGATGCGCACGGACTCTCTAACTTTGATGGCGAGGCGTGTTACGAATATGACGATATAAGAAAAGGCGAGCATCTAGGGTGGGGAACGAAGGTGTTTGACTTTGGCAGAAACGAGGTAAAAAGCTTTCTTATCTCAAACGCTTGCTTCTGGCTTCAGGAATATCACATAGATGGTCTTCGTGTAGATGCGGTTGCTTCAATGCTTTATCTTGACTATGGCAGAGACGATGGCCACTGGATAGCAAATAAAGATGGCGGAAACAAAAACTACGAGGCAGTTGAGTTTTTACAAGAGCTTAATGAAGCAGTGTTCAAGGATTTTCCTGACGTATGTATGATTGCAGAAGAAAGCACAGCGTGGCCGCTCGTTTCAAAGCCTGTTTATGCAGGGGGCTTAGGCTTCAACTTTAAATGGAATATGGGTTGGATGAATGATATTTTAAGATATTTTTCAATGGAGGGTATCCACAAGAAATTCAACCACGATTTAATTACGTTTTCATTCTTCTATGCATTTTCAGAGAACTTTGTGCTTCCTATTTCGCACGACGAGGTAGTTCACGGCAAATGTTCACTTATAAATAAAATGCCAGGCAGTTACGAAGAAAAATTTGCAGGCGTAAGAGCATTTTTAGGTTATATGTATGCTCACCCTGGTAAAAAGCTTTTATTCATGGGTACTGAATTTGGTCAGTTTATAGAATGGGATTACAAAAAAGGTCTTGACTGGCTTCTTCTTGATTACGAAGCACACAGGAATCTTCAGACTTATATAAAAGAGCTTAATCTCTTCTATAAAAAAACGGCGCCATTCTGGCAGGTGGATTATAGCTGGGAGGGCTTTAACTGGTTAGTCAGTGATGATAATAACAATTCAGTTATAGCGTTTGTCAGAACTGATGAAAATAAAGATAAGGTTATAGCGGTCTGTAACTTCACAACAGTTGGTCGTCCTGTTTATAAAATAGGTGTTCCAGAAAAAGGTACTTACGAGATAATCTTTAACTCTGATTCGGAGAAATTCGGTGGTACAGGCGAAAAAATCAAAAAGACTTATAAAACTCTCAATGAGCCTTATGGTGAATATCAGCAGTCAATAGAGTTAAAATTACCACCATTAACAACAATATATTTAAAACTTAAACAAAATAAAACTAAAAATGAAGATGGAAAGGAATGTAAAAACAATGGCAAAAAGAACTGAATGTATAGCTATGCTTTTAGCTGGTGGTCAGGGCTCTCGTCTTGGCGTTCTTACAAAAAATATTGCAAAACCTGCAGTTCCTTACGGGGGTAAATACAGAATTATTGACTTCCCGTTATCTAACTGCACTAACTCAGGTATTTCAACAGTTGGTGTTTTGACTCAATATCAACCACTTGTGCTCAACGATTACATAGGTAGTGGTAGCACTTGGGATTTAGACCGTGAAATCGGTGGCGGTGTTCACGTGCTTTCACCATATCAGGCTCTTAATGGTCAGGAATGGTATAAAGGTACAGCAAACGCAATTTATCAGAATATTCATTTTATTGACAGATATAACCCAGAATATGTTGCAATTCTTTCTGGTGACCATATTTATAAAATGGATTATTCAGAAATGCTTAAATACCATAAAGAAAAGGATGCTGCTTGTACAATAGCAATGCTTGAGGTGCCGTGGGAGGAAGCTTCTCGTTTTGGTCTTATGTTTACAGATGAGGATGGCAGAATCACAGCATTTGAAGAAAAACCAAAAGAGCCAAAGAGCAATAAAGCTTCAATGGGTGTTTATATGTTCACCTGGGAAAAGCTTCGTCAATATCTCATAGATGACGAAAACAATCCTGATTCATCAAACGACTTTGGTAAAAACGTTATTCCTGCAATGCACGAGGCTGGTGAAAGACTTTTCGCTTATGCATTTGATGGCTACTGGAAAGACGTTGGTACTATTGACTCTCTCTGGGAAGCAAACTTAGACCTTCTTAATCCAAAAGCAAATATCGATTTAGCAGATGATTCCTGGAAGATTTACGGAAGAAGCGATTCTTCTGCACCACAATATATTTCGGACAAAGCAAAGGTTGAGAATTCAATAGTTGCCGAAGGCTGTGAAATTGAGGGTGACGTTGATTATTCAGTACTCTTCTCAGATGTTACTGTTGAAGAGGGTGCCTCTGTTCATTACTCAATCGTAATGCCAGGCGCAGTTATTAAAAAGGGTGCAGTTGTTCAGTACTCAATAGTTGCAGAAAATGCAGTTATTGAAGAGGGTGCAGTTGTAGGCGAAAATCCAGAAAAGTCAGAAAATCTTGACGAGTGGGGCGTTAGCGTAATTGGTGCGGACGTTACTATTGGTAAAGATGCAAAAATAAAAGCAAAAACAACAATTGCTCAAGATGTGAAAGGGGGTCAGACAGTATGATGCCAAAAAATGTTCTCGGTATAGTTTATTCAAACTCATACGATTCTTGTCTTAAAGATTTTACACAAAGAAGAACAATGGGTTCAATGCTTTATGGTGGCAGATACCGTCTTATAGACTTTGTTCTTTCTAATTTCGTAAACAGCGGTATAACAAAAGTTGGCGTTATTACAAACAGTCACTTCCGTTCACTTATGGACCACGTTGGTAACGGCAGACCTTGGGATTTAGCAAGAAAGGTTGATGGTCTTTATCTTTTACCACCATTCAATCCAACTCACACTGAGCAAGACTCTTCAAATACAGTAGAGGTGCTTGGTAGAATAAGCAGTTTTATTAAATCCTGTAATGAGCAATACGTTATTCTTTCTGATACAAACTTCATTTGCAATATTGATTTAAGTGAAGTTTTCGATTTCCATTCAGAAAAAGACGCAGATATAACTATTGTTTATAAAAAGGGCAATCTTCCTGAACTTGAAAATATGACGTCATTAACAGTTGATGGCAACGGCAAGGTAACAGCTATTGCAGTAAATCCACAAAACAAAGAAAACGTTAACTTCAATACAGGTATGGTGCTTATAAGAAAAGCATTGTTAGAGTCTTTAGTTGCAGATGCTTTAAGTGCTGGAGCTAAAAACTTCGAAAAAGATATTCTTCAGAAGAACGTTGATCATCTTAATATTTATGGTTATGAATTTACAGGCTGGGGCTGTGAAATTGATAGCGTAAACAAATATTTTGAAGCTAATATGGCTCTTTTAGAGAAAGACACAAGAAAAGATTTATTTAATAAAGACAGACCTATTTACACAAAAGTACGTAACGATATGCCTGTTCGTTATGGCGTTAACAGTAAAGTAGAAAATTCTCTTGTTGCTGACGGTTGCATTATTGAAGGTACTGTTAAAAACTGTGTTGTTTTCAGAGGTGTTAATATAGCACGTGGCGCAGTTGTTGAAAATTCAATTATTATGCAGGATTCTGTAATAAGTGAAAACGTTAAGCTTAACTGTGTTATTATGGATAAGGATTCAGTTATTACACCTAATAAAAATCTTTCAGGTGATAAGAGCTATCCGTTTATTGTTGGTAAAAATATTGTTATTTAACATCAATCTGAATTGTTATAATTCGAAAGGGATATAAAGTTATGAGCGTTTGTCCTGTTTGTGGATGCAAAACCGACGAACTCGATTTTGTGTTATGCACAATAGAAAAAAATGAAGAAATGGTTTGTTCATTCTGTGAAAAGCAGATTAAAAAGCTTTATAGTGACGAAACTCCTTCTACAGCACAGGTAAGATGGCTTTCTTCTGTATTGGAAAAGGAAGTACCATCAAGACCACAGAATATTTCGGTTGCATTAAATGCTATGAAAAGCAAGTTTGCACCAGAAACAAATGAAGCTGTAAGCACTGGGGCAATAGAGTCTCAGTTTAACAGTATCAAACGTGATGTTAACGTACCAGCAAACCTTTCAAGTGGTACACCGGGCATTTCGGTTGACCAGTATAACAATCTTTTAAAGCGATTAGAAAAGCTTGAAGGTGATTTTTCAAAATACAAGAAGAGTCAGCTCATAAAAATGGTTATTGAGTTAGGACTTCCTGTTGTTTTAGTAATCGTACTTGCAATTATATTTTTTGCATCAGGGCTTTACGAATCACTTTCACAGCTTCTGTCCATTTTATAAAAATATCATTATAAGGAGAGATTACGATGAAAGTTTTATATGCTGCGAGTGAAGCATTACCATTTGCTGCGAGTGGCGGTCTTGCAGATGTTGCAGGGTCTTTGCCACAAGCATTAAGAAAACGCCTTATAGGTTGCAGAGTAGTAATGCCACTTTACGATACAATTAAACAAGAGCTCAGAGATACAATGAAGTTCATTACAAATATTTCTGTACCAGTTGCCTGGAGAAGACAATACTGTGGTATTTTTGAGGCAAAATATGGCGGAGTTACATATTATCTTTTAGATAATGAATACTACTTCAAGCGTGGTAGTCTTTATGGTCATTATGATGATGCAGAGCGTTTTGCATTCTTCTCACGTGCTATTTTAGAGATTATTCCACACATTGACTTTAAGCCGGATATCATTCATTGTAATGACTGGCAGACAGCGTTGACTCCACTTTATTACAGCACAATTTATGCTACCCAGCCAGGTTATGAAAACATTAAAACTGTTTTCACAATTCATAATATTCAATATCAGGGTGTTTACGGCAAAGAGCTTATTGATAATGTTGTAGGTCTTGATTATAGTCAGAAGAATCTCATTGAATATGATGATACAGTAAACTTCTCAAAGGCTGCTATTGAATGCGCTAATGCAGTTTCAACTGTTAGCCCTTCTTACGCTAAAGAAATTCTTGACCCTTGGTATTCTCACGGTCTTGATACAATTCTTAAAGAGCGTAGCTTTAAATTACGTGGTATCCTTAATGGTATTGATGTTGAAAACTACAACCCTGAAACCGATAAGGATATTTTCAAGAATTATTCAGCTGAAAAAATGACTGGTAAAGCAACAAATAAGAGAGAATTACAAAAATTCTTTGGTCTTCCTGAAAAGAAAGATACACCTGTTATGGGTATGGTTACACGTCTTGTTTCACATAAAGGTCTTGATTTATGTAAAGCAGTTTTAGATGAGCTTTTGGCTACAACAGATATTCAGCTTGTAATTTTAGGCTCGGGTGACACAGAGTATGAAGATTTCTTCAGAGGTCTTGCAGCTCGTTTCCCGGAACAAGTTGGTCTTTGCTTAGGCTTTATTCCGGATTTGGCAAGAAAAATCTATGCTGGTTCTGACCTTTTCTTAATGCCTTCAAAGAGTGAGCCTTGTGGTCTTTCACAGATGGTTGCTCTTCGTTACGGTTCAATTCCGATTGTTCGTGAAACAGGTGGTCTTCGTGACTCTGTTAAAGATAGTGGTGACAATGAAGGTAACGGCTTTACATTTGCAAATTATAATGCCCACGAAATGCTTCACGCTATAAGAAGAGCGTGCGAGGGCTATAGCGACAAAAAGGGTTGGAAAATCCTTGTTAAACGTGCTATGGAAAGTGATAACAGCTGGGGCAAATCTGCAAACGAATACATTAAAATGTATAAAGAAATTCTTAAAGGCTGATTAATAAAAAATGGGTTGTAGCATTTTTGCTACAACCCAAAAACAGTTTTTAATCAACAGATTTAACTATATCTGTTGCTGCTTTTTTTATGTAATTTTCAACTGTTTTTATAACAGTTTCTATTGACTTTGGCTCGGGGTTACCATATCTTTTGGCATTAGGTGATTTATCTGGGAAGTTCATTAAAATACCCTCTGTTACTGCCATTGGTAAGCTTTCTGCAATTTTTGGTGGTAATGAAAACCATCTTTTAGGAATGTAGCCTTTTTGAGATGCAGTAAAAAGTATTCTGTAAAGTGCTATTGAATAAAGAAGGTCGGCACTGTCACCCGCCATAGCAGAGCCGGTGTTCATTCTTTCGTGAATAAATATTGCAGAACGGTATATAGTTGTGGTATTATATATGCCGTCTTCTTCTCTATCCTGAAAGAAGGATGATTCAAGACCCGTTCTACTGTCTGTTCTACCTAATATATAGTCGGTAGTAACTTTATAATAATCAGCAGCACGGTTTAAAAAATCAAGTCCAAATTCTCTTATGCCTTTTTCATAGTGTGAAAGAAGTGCCTGAGAGACACCTAAATCATTTGCAGCTTCTTTCTGGCTTAAGCCTTTTTCTGTGCGAAGCTCATAAAGTCGTTCTGCATAATTTACCATTTGTAAAAACACCTACTTATAATTTATACTATCAGTATAATACACCATTGAAACGGAGATTGCAATGAAAAGTTACACAATTCATTTAATTAGACACGCTTACACCAAAGGAAATTTAGAGGGAAGATACATCGGTCATACTGATGAATCTCTCTGTAAAGAAGGAATTGACCAGTTAAATACAATGCTAAAAGACTACGATTACCCAAAGGCAGACGTTGTTTTTTCAAGCACGTTAAAGCGTTGTATAGAAACTGCAAAAATAATTTATCCCGACAAAAATCCAATAGAAATGCGTGGCTTTGACGAGTGTGACTTTGGTGAGTTTGAAAATCTTACAGCAGAAGAGTTAGCACCACACGAAGAATTTAAAGAGTGGCTTTCTGGTGGGCCAGATGCAAGACCTTTAAATGGTGAGAGCAATCAGGAATTTTCAACAAGAGTTTGTGATACATTTATAAAAACGGTTGAAGGTCTTATTAAAACAGGAACTACAAGCTGCGCTATTTTTACCCACGGTGGCGTAATTATGTCTATTCTTTCTGCATTCGGGCTTCCTGAATTACCAATGACAGAGTGGCTTTGCCCATCTGCTTGTGGCTACACAGTAAGAATAACACCATCTCTCTGGAGTAAAACAAGAAAGATGGAAGTTATTAATGATATTCCAGCTTCTCCGTTAACAGAAAATCAGGAAGAAATGCTCTGGGATTATTACAGTGATATTCCAGAGGACGAACCACTTGATGACAATGACGATTTAAGCGATTTAATGGATTTTCTTTCCTTTATGGGAGATGAAGAATAATGGGAGATTACAAAATTTTCGCAAACCACGCTCACGTATTTCCTAAAGGCTCTAAAGATAATGCACAATTAGAAAACTTGAAAGTCTTAATGGAAGAATGTGGTATTGAAGGTGCCGTATGCTTTGCACCCTTTAATCATCAGACAGAGCGTGTAGGAATAACCATAAACCAAAATAAATGGTTATATGAAGAAATTAAAAATGAAAAAAATTTAATCGGCTTCGGCACGATTAATTTTGATATAGGTTCTATAAACGAACAGGTTAAAGAAATAAAAGAATTAGGCTTTAAAGGTATAAAAATTCACCCTGCTGCACAAGAAGTTAAAGTTGATGGCAGAGAGTTATTTGAAGTATATGCAGAAGCCGAAAAGCAAGGTCTTTTTGTTTCTTTTCATACGGGGCTTCACTGGCACAGAATCAAAGATTACAGTATGCTTTTATTTGATGAGGTTGCCTACAATTTTCCTGCTTTAAAATTCAGTATGGAGCACGTAGGTGGCTATAGCTTTTTCAGAGAAGCACTTTTAGTTATGAACAATAACGAAAGAAAAGGCAATAATATTTATGCAGGACTTACGAGCATTTCTATGGAAGTGGATGCTCTTGGTAATCTTCGCCCAGGTGCCTGGTCACTCACAGATGATGACTTGTGCACTTTAATTCATCAGATAGGTGAAAAAAACAGTATTTTCGGACTCGATTTTCCGTATAAAGATGTTGAATACACAAAAAATGCAATAGAGAGGATTAAAAAGCTTCCTATAACAGAAGATGCTAAAAAAGGCATTTTAGGAGAAAATCTCAAAGCGGCACTAAATTTATAAATGGTGGAAATTAAATGAAGAATGTAGTAATTATAGGTGCGGGTCCTGCGGGACTTACTTGTGCCTATTCCTTGTTAAAAGGTGCAGAGAAAATTAAACCGATAATAATTGAAGAAAGTAAATTTATCGGTGGTATTTCAAGAACAGAACAATTTAAAGAAAACAGAATAGATATCGGTGGTCATCGTTTTTTCTCTAAAAATAAAGACGTTATGGATTTATGGCAGGAAATTTTGCCGTTACAGAGTAAACCCAGTGCAGATGATATTATTTTAAACAGAGAAAAGAATTTTTCAAAAACAAATAGCGCTGACCCCGAAACACAAGATGATGTTTTTCTTATAAGAAACAGAATATCGAGAATTTATTATAGAAATCGGTTTTTTGATTATCCTATTTCATTAAAACCACAGACTTTTATAAACCTTGGTCTTAAAAACACATTTTTTGCAGGTGTTGATTATTTAAAAAGTGCTTTAAATAAATTGCCTGAAGATAATTTAGAAAACTTTTATATAAATCGTTTCGGCAAAACACTTTATGAAATCTTTTTTGAAGATTACACAGAAAAGCTCTGGGGTGTTCATCCAAAAAATATTTCTGCAGACTGGGGAGCACAAAGAGTAAAAGGGCTTTCAATTTCAAAGGTGATTTTGTCAGCACTTTTGAAACCATTCAAAAAGAATAACAGCAAAGTAGAAACATCACTTATTGAAGAATTTTACTACCCGAAATTAGGTCCTGGTCAGTTGTGGGAAAAGATGGCTGAAATCTGCATAGAAAAAGGTGCAGACCTCAGGAAAAATCAAAGAGTAGTAAAAATAAATCTTGATGGCAACAGAGTAAAATCAGTAATAGTTGAAAATACAGATGAAGCTTCACCTGATTATAAAAAGACAGAAGAAATTTTCTGCGATTATTTAGTATCTTCAATGCCGATTAAAGATTTAGCTAATTGTATTGAAGAATTCCCACAGAAAGAAAAAGAAATTGCAGTTAATTTGCCATATCGTGATTTTATAACTGTTGGTCTTCTCTTGAATAAATTAGAAATCGAAAATAAAACCGATATAAAAACTATAAACAACAATGTCCCTGACTGCTGGATTTATATTCAGGAAAGAAATGTTAAATTGGGCAGACTTCAGATTTTTAATAACTGGTCACCTTATATGGTTGATGATTTTAAAAATCATATATGGGTAGGTCTTGAATATTTCTGCAATGAAAATGATGAGATGTGGAATATGCCACCTGAAAAATTCATTGAATTTGCAAGTGATGAATTAGAGAAAATCGGTATTATCAAAAAAGAGAATATTATAGACAGCTTCACAACAAAGGTTAAAAAAGCTTACCCTGCTTATTTTGGTACGTATAAGGATTTCTATAAGGTAAGAGAATATCTTGACTCAATTGAAAATCTTTATTGTGTCGGCAGAAATGGTCAGCACAGATATAACAATATGGACCATTCAATGCTTACAGGTATTGAAGCAAGTAGCGCAATAATAAAAAATACTCCAGATAAAACATCAATCTGGTCTGTAAATACTGAAAAAGAATATCACGAAGAAAAAGGTGAATGATATGGAAAGATATTTTGACAAATTTAAAATTAAAACCTCTCCGAAAGCTAAAGAGAGCCACATCATTGTGAATGGCAACACAAGAATTACAGTTCTTACTCCTTGTATGGTACGTGTAGAAGAAAGTAAAAACGGCAAATTCTGTGATGAGCCTACACAGGCAGTGTGGTTCAGAGATTTTAATGAGCCACGTTTTGAAGTGAAAAATGGCAGTGGCTTTGTAGAAATCAAAACTACAAAGTGTAATTTCCTTTACTCTTTCACAGAAAAGAAAATGGTAAGAATCAAGCTTCGTGATGGCAGAGTTGTTACAGATTATCATAGCGGAAACTTAAAGGGTACTTGCCGTACATTAGACGTTACCGCTGGTATCATAACTTTAGGTGACGGCGTTTGCTCTAAAGATGGTGTTGCAATTCTTGATGATAGCAAAACACTTATTTTAACAGATGATGGCAAAATTTTACCAAGAAAATCAACTGGCAAAGACGAGTATTATTTTGCTTATGGTTACGATTATATTGGAGCTACACGTGATTTATATAAATTAACAGGAGAAACTCCGCTCATTCCACGTTATGCGCTTTCTAACTGGTGGAGCAGATATAAAGCATACACTCAGGAAGAATACTTAAAGCTTATGGATAGATTCAAAGCAGAAGAAATTCCGATTACAGTTGCTACTGTTGATATGGACTGGCACTGGGTAGATATCCGTGGTAAGTTCGGTAAAGACGTTGTTAAACCATCAACACACTTAAACTTTATGGAATATATTTACGACGTATGGTCAGTTGGCTGGACTGGTTACAGCTTCAACACAGATTTATTCCCAGACCCAGAAGGCTTCCTTAAAAAATTACAGGATGATAATTATAAAGTTACCTTCAATCTTCACCCTTCACAAGGTGTTCGTTGGTATGAGGATTGTTACGAAGAAATGTGTGAAAAAATGGGTCAGGACCCATCCACAAAAGAGCCTGTTCAGTTTGATATAACAGATGAAAAATTTGTAGAGCATTATTTCAAAGTACTCCATCACCCAATGGAAAAAATGGGCGTTGATTTCTGGTGGATTGACTGGCAACAAGGTACCCGCACAAAAATAAAAGGCTTAGACCCGCTCTGGGCACTTAACCATTACCATTTCTTAGATAATGCAAAGGATAACAATCGTCCGCTTATTCTTTCCCGTTTTGCTGGTGCTGGTAGCCAACGCTATCCATTAGGTTTCAGTGGTGATACTACTCAGAAATGGTCAAGTCTTGATTTTCAGGTTTACTTTACTGCAACTGCTGCTAACGTTGGCTACCCTTGGTGGAGTCACGATATCGGCGGTCACTGTTGGGGTAAAAAAGATGATGAGCTTTATATAAGATGGGTACAATTCGGTATATATAGCCCTGTTATGAGACTTCACTCAACTGCAAATGAATTTATGGGTAAAGAGCCTTGGAAATATAGTGCTCCTATTGAAAAAATCGCAACTGAAAACTTACGCTTCAGACATAAGCTTCTTCCTTACATTTACACAATGAATCGTCGCACTCAAAAAGACGGCAGAGCAATTTGTGAGCCTATGTACTACACATATCCAAAAGAAGAAAATGCTTATAAAGCAAAAAATGAATATTTCTTTGGTACAGAGCTTATTGTTGCACCTATTACTGAGCATACAAATTCAGAAATTGGTATGGCAAGTGCCAACGTATGGTTACCAGACGGAAGATATACAGATATTTATAACGGCAGAATTTACTCAGGTAACAGAGTCGTTAAAATGTTCAGAGACATAAGCACTATTCCTGTTCTTGCAAAAGAGGGCGCAATTATTCCTATGAGCAAGAATGAAAAGGATAATACAGTAGAAAATCCAAAGGATTTAGAGCTTCTCATTTTCAGAGGCAATAACGAATTCCGTCTTTACGAAGATGATGGTAACACAATGAGCTTTGAAGATGGCGCATATTGTGAAACACCATTTGTTATAAATGAAGACAATTCAACTGTTGCATTTACAATTAAACAGGCTGAGGGAGACACTTCTGTTGTTCCAGAAAAGAGAAATTATCTTCTTAAATTCCGTGATATTGTAAATGGTGATATCAAAGCTACAGTAAACGGCGAAGAAAAAGAATTTACTGTAAGCAATAAAAATGGTTATATTGAAATTCTTCTCTCTGATATTACTACTTCAGATGAAGGGAAAGTGACTCTTTCTGTTTGCACATTCCTTGCAAATAAAGAAAAGAAAGAAGAGTTTATTGACGTAATTTCAAAATTCCAGATTAATAATGAGAACAAGAGATTATTTAATGAAGTATTAAGGGATGACACATTCCTTAATAAAGTTCCAAAAAAATACAGAGAGGCGTTAATGGAAATTACTGCTCTTTACAGAGGTTAATTTATGGCTATAAAAAGCATTATTAAAGACAATGCAGAAATTGTTGGATTAGAAATATCCCAAGAATTAATTGAAAAGTTAGAAATTTATGCAAAAGAATTAAAGGAATGGAACGAAAAAATAAACCTTACCGCCATCAAAGATGATGAGGGTATTGCAATAAAGCATTTTATAGATAGCTTAATGCTTTTAAAATACGTTGATATTCCTGAGAATTCAAAAATAATTGATGTCGGCACTGGTGCAGGCTTCCCAGGACTCGTAATTGCTGCTGCAAGAAGTGATGTAAAGGTTACTTTGCTTGATTCAACTGGTAAAAAATTAAAGGTTGTGGCAGATATTGCAGAAAAAATGGGGCTTAAGAATTACGAAATTCTTAATATGAGAGCAGAAGAAGCAGGACAAAAGAAGGAATACAGAGAGCAATTCGATTTTGCTACGGCAAGAGCAGTTGCAGAATTAAGAGTTCTTTCAGAATATTGCTTACCATTTGTAAAACAGGGTGGCTACTTTGTTTCTATGAAAGGTGCTTTGGCAGAGCTTGAAATTGAGAATGCAGAGAATGCACTCAAGGTGCTTTCAGGTAAAATTGAAGATAAATTCTGCTTCGATTTATGCTCACAGGGCGAAAGAAATATAATAAAGATTAAAAAGATTTCGCAAATTCCGACAAAATATCCACGAGTTTCTGCACAAATAGCGAAAAAACCTCTTTAAATTTAATAAATTAAAGCATTTTCTGTCGATTTACCCCGACCGAAAATGCTTTATTTTTATGATTTTTCGTGGTATATTGTAGTCACAACAGAGAGATAAAAGATGTGGAACAAAAATAAAAACAAAGGAACGTAAAAATGTTAAAATCATCTACCAGAGGAAAGGCGAATTGTCAGATTCAGCTTATCCCACACGAAAATATTTACCCTAATCCACATCAACCAAGAGTTCGTTTTGATTACATAGAGCTTGAAAATCTTGCTTCTTCAATAAGAGCAAACGGAATTTTACAACCCATAAACGTTCGCCCGTTAGATAACGAAAAGTACGAGCTTATTTCTGGTGAACGTAGACTCAGGGCTGCAAGAATTACAGGAATTACAAAAATACCTTGTATTGTAATGGACGTTTCAGACGAGCAATCGGCACTCTTTGCAATAATTGAAAACGTGCAACGCCAGAATTTAGATTTTTTTGAAGAAGCCGTTGCAATAGAAAGACTTATGACAGAGCATAATCTCTCTCAGGAAGAAATCGGCAGAAAATTAGGCAAGGCACAATCTACACTTTCAAATAAATTACGTCTTTTAAGATTGCCAGAAGATATGCGTGATAAAATTGTAATTGCCTCTTTAACCGAGCGTCACGCAAGAGCGCTTCTTACATTGCCAGATAATTCAGCAAGAAACAGAGCGCTTGATATTATAATAGAAAGACACCTTACTGTAAGTGAATCTGAGCGTCTTATAAAAGATATTTTAAGACGAAGAAAAGAACCATCTAAACCACCTATTAAGGTTTTTAAGGATATGAGAATTTTTATAAACACTTTAAACCACGCTGTTGATAGCATCAGACGAGCAGGGATTGAAGCAGATACAGCAAAAAGCGAAACAGACGAATATTTTGAGTATGTTGTAAGAATTTCTAAACCTAATGAAAAGCCTGTTATAATGGAAACACTTGAAACAATCGAATTGAATTGATACGTTTAATTTGATATATTCTCCGAAAGGAGTTTATATAGAGTGCAACTGCACTCAAGCCATATCTTTCTCTTTCACACCCCACATCCACAGCGAAGCACCACTCTTTCGGGAGTGGTGCTTTGCATTTCTTAATTTGTTGATAATATAAAAACGACAAATCTCACAAAATCACGAGATTTGTCGTTCTGTTTTATTTACCTACACAGAAGTTTTTAAATACTTCGTTTACGACTGTTTCTGTTGCTTTTTCACCTGTTAAAACAGAAAGCTCTTCAATAGCACAGTCAACTGAAACGTTTATAGCATCCGTTGTAATGCCGATTTCTAAGCCGTTTAATGCTTCTCTTAAATTTTCAACTGCTTTTGAGACACAAGCTCTTTGTCTTTCAGTAGTCAAAAGTGGAGCAGATGGGTTAAAGTTATCAGTACCAACAACACTTTCTACAATCTGCTTTAATTTATCAATACCATCATTTTCTTTGGCTGAAATTTCTACTATATTTTCAGCATAATCTTTTATTTCATCAACAGAAAATGCTCTGTTCAAGTCACTTTTATTAACAATAACAATGCTACGTTTATCCTTGCAAAGCTTTAAAAGCTCTTTGTCATCTTCTGAAATCTTTTCGCCACCATCAAGCACCATAAATACAAGACCAGCTCTTTCGAAACGCTCTTTTGCTCTTTCTACACCGATTTTTTCAATTTCATCATCGGTTTCAGTACGGATACCAGCCGTGTCAGCAAGTCTTAAAGTGATGTTGCCAAGTCTTACAGTTTCTTCTAAAACGTCACGGGTAGTACCGGCAACTGAAGTAACTATTGCTCTGTTTCTGCCAGTGAGTGCATTTAAAAGCGTGCTCTTACCAACGTTTGGTCTGCCGACAATTGCTGTGTCAATACCTTCTAAAATCGCCTGACCTGCATCAAAGCCATCTAAAAGTGTTTCTAATCTTCTCAAAACATCAGAAAATGAAGAAATCATTTCTTCGTTACTGATTTCTGGAATTTCTTCGTCAGGGTAATCTACCCAAGCTGCTAAAAATGCTGCTGTTCTTGCAAGAGAATCACGGCATTCTGTTATTTCTCTGCTTAAATTACCATCTAAAGCGTTGAGCGTTGCTGCACGTGCATCTTCACCAGTAGCAGAAATAAGTGACATAACTGCCTCTGCTTCAGATAAATCCATTTTACCATTTAAAAACGCTCTTTTTGTATATTCACCTGGCTCTGCAGGAACTGCACCAGCGTTAAATGTAGCCCTTAAAACACGTGAAAGTATATAAAGACCGCCGTGGCAACTGAATTCTACAACATCCTCACCAGTATAGCTTTTTGGTGCTCTGAAAAGAAGTGCAACTGCTTCGTCAATAACGTCATCGCCATCATACACGTGACCAAAAAGTGCTGTGTAGCCGTTTTTTTCTTCTATTTTTTTGCCTGATACACCCTTAAAAACCTTGTCTGCAATTTTAATGGCATCTTCACCAGAAAGTCTTACAATGCCAATACCTGCGGCGGTTTGTGGTGTTACTATTGCTGATATTGTTGACAAAATTACATCTCCAATGGGGGTGAAAGGAATTATCCGAACCGTGTTTTTTATAGACGGATTTCCGTTCACTCTTCGTTAAAATACTCGCAAATCCGTAAAGGATTCGCTCCGTTTTTGCCTTGATTGACCATAAATCCGTTCTATAAAAAATCTTCGACCTACAAAGCGAAAGGTTTTTATTGGATTTTTGGTGTTGAGGGTGAAGGAAGGCTGTCGCCTTGCAAGACCGAAACGCCGAAAAGACTTAAAAATACTCGCTTTTAGGCAGGTTCGGATAACTTCTTTCACCCTAAATTAAAATCTGTTTGTTGAGCCAAATCCACCTGCACCACGCTCTGTTTCGTCTAATTCATCGACCTCGATAATCTCAGGAAGACTTACAGGCATAATTACCATCTGAGCAATTCTTTCGTTTGGCTCAATAGTGTATTCTTTATCTATCTGATTTATAACGCCTACTTTAATTTCTCCACGGTAGTCACTATCTATAACACCAACAGAATTTAAAAGTCCTATACCGTGTTTTATAGAAAGACCGCTTCTTGGGAAAATAAAAGCCGCTTCAGAAGGACTTTCAAGAGCGATAGCAATTCCAGTAGGAATAAGTGCAGTTTCGCCTTGCTTTAATGTTATTGGTTCATCTAAAACAGCATAAAGGTCCATACCTGCACTACCAGAGGTAGCTCTTTGTGGTATAACTGCCTTTTCGTGTAATTTTTTTATTTTTAATGTACTCATAACTATCACCAAAGTGCAGGGTTTTCTTTGTTTTCTTCTATTTTGCTACCCTGTAATCTTTCTAATTCTCTTTTGTAAAAGTCAGCTTCTTTTCTTGCAACAGCAACATCCTGAAGACTTTCTTTGAGCTGTGTTTTTAAGCTTTCGGTTGAAGAATCGTTCTTTTTTACTGTATCTGCATAGTCAAGTGCCACTGCAACTGCTGCCTGAGTTGTAGAAAGTGTGCTGTTCTTTAAAAGCGCATCTATCTTTAAATCTACCTCTCTTGCTAAAGCAGACATATATTCAGAAGAATCCTCAGAAACAACCTTGAATGAGAAGCCTGCAACCTTGACTGTATGCTTTGTTTTTTCCATAAAAACACCCTTTCTAAAACCTGTTCAACGAATTGCTATAATTATACAATGTTTTAACGATATATTCAACAATAAAAATATTAAAATTAAAAAATAAGAAATAATTTATTTGTTGATATTTTTATGTAATGTGTTATAATGACTGTAATTAGTCGAAACGCAGTTGCGTTTCGCAAAAGCCGATTTTTCGGCTTTCAGCAAAATTGTTTTTCATAAATACAATTTTGCATTACAGTTATTGAAAGGATTATAGTCGAATTTTCGAAGAAAATTCGATACCAAATATATGATTTGGTATCGAAACAGCGTAAAATTACGCTGTTTCGACTAACTATAATCGTTATAATTTAGATAATTAAAATTTTTTGGAGAATGAAAAATGGATTATAACCAGAACAATAATAGATATGAGCTTCATAATCAGCAACAGAGCTTTAATCAATATCCGAATTTCAATCAAGCACCACAGGGGCAATTCAACCCGTATGTTTACCAGAATAATCCGCAGGCGTACTATATAAGCCAGCAAAAATTTTTAAAGCTTCGTGAGCAGAAGAATGAAATAAGACGTTTTGCAAAAATATTTGCACTTGCTATGTTAGGCTTTTTAGTTGCGAGTATGTTTTTTAGTGCAATACTTGAAGCGTTCGGACTTATTGATTTGTATTATTCAAACGGAACCTTTTCATCAAGTGTAGGTATTTTTTACTCATTACTTACCGTAGGCATTCCGTTCTTTATAGCAAAAAAAATAGTTTATAAAACACCTGATTTGCCCGTTTGCTCATATTCTGCACCTAAAGCGAATTTAAAAACAGTTTCTATTATATTCCTTTCTGTTTTAGGTTGCCTTGCCTCAATGTATGTTACAGGCTTTATTCAGACATTCTTTGAGGGCTTTGGCTTCACATTTTCTTCTGGTGATGAACCACAGGTAAATTCTGTTATAGATATAATTGCATTGTTTATCGGTACAGCTATTATACCGCCTCTTGTTGAAGAATTTGCAATGAGAAACGTTGTAATGCAACCTTTAAGAAAATACGGCAACTTGTTTGCGATAATCTGTTCAGCAATTGTTTTTGGTGTTTTCCACGGAACTCCATCACAAATTCCTTTTGCAATTCTCTGCGGATTGTTTTTAGGCTATGCAGTAATTGCAACTGATAGTATCTGGACTGGCGTTATAATTCACGCTATTGTAAATGGACTTTCTTGTTGTTATTATACAATTCTTTATTTTACAGATGAAGAAACTGCAGATACAGCTTACAGCTTTGTTTGTCTTGCATTAGCAGGTCTCGGTTTTGTAGCGTTACTTATTTATATAAGCAAATATAAAGCTGAATTCAATAGAATTATTTCTAAAAATGGTTTGGAAGAATACACATTAAAGCAAAAAATTTCAAAATTCATTTTTGCACCAGCAATGATAATTGCAATTATAGTATTTTTAATTCAGGCAATTTCAATGATTTCATTTGGTTCGGGAGTTGCAGTGTAATGACTCACGAGGATTTTATGAAGGAGGCGCTTCTTCTTGCTGAAATATCAGCAAGTGAAGGCGAAGTTCCCGTTGGTGCAGTTGTTGTTTGTGATGGCAAAATCGTTGGCACAGGCAGAAACAGACGTGAAACAGAAAAAAATGCACTTTGCCACGCTGAAATTGAGGCAATAAATAATGCCTGTAAAAATTTAGGTGGCTGGCGACTTTTCAAGTGTGATTTATATGTCACATTAGAGCCGTGCCCTATGTGTGCAGGTGCTATTATAAATTCGAGAATCAAAAACGTATATTTCGGTGCAAGTGACTACAAAAACGGCGCTTGTGGTTCGGTTGTTAATTTGTTTCAATTAGAATTTAACCACAAACCTAATTTTGAGAGTGGCATTTTAGAGACCGAATGTAGCGAAATTTTAACAAGTTTTTTTAAAAATTTAAGAGAGAAAAAGGCGGGAATTTAAGCTATGGAAAAAATTGCAAGCTTTACAGTTGACCACAACAAATTAAACAGAGGTATGTATATCTCTCGTGTTGATGGTGAAGTTGTTACTTATGATATAAGAACAAGAAAGCCAAATGTAGAAGAGGTTATGGAAAATGGTGCAATTCATACTTTAGAGCATCTTTTTGCAACATTTGTAAGAAACAGTGAGTTTAAAGATAATATTATTTATTTTGGTCCTATGGGTTGCAGAACAGGCTTTTACTTTTTAACAACAAAAATGAGTCACGAAGATGCCTTGGCGCTTACAAAAGCTGCTCTTAAATTTGTTGCAGATTATGAGGGTGAAATTCCAGGTGTCAGCGCTATTGAGTGTGGTAACTATCGTGACCACGATTTAGAGGGTGCAAAAAAAGAAGGTAAAGACCAGTGTGAAGTTCTTAAAAACTGGACAGTTGAAAAGCTAATTTATGAAAATAACTATTAAAAATAAACCCCGTGATTTTATGAAAAATCACGGGGTTTTGTTATTTTGTTAAATCATATAATGTTTGAGCAAAACCATATTTTTCTTGCAATTCTTTTATTTGCTTTCTGTTTTTGTCACTAACATTTTTAGTCTTTTTCGCTCTTATCATAATATTTTTGGGTGAGTGTGAAAAATCAACAAATTCGAGCACGTCAACGGAGTAGCCCATATCTTCTAAAATACTCGCTCTTATTGAGTCTGTAAGAAGAGCAGACATTCTTTCTTTAATAAGTCCGTGTTTTAAAAGAATGTCAAAATCGCCCCCTTTTTTAATTGTTTTATTAACTTCGTGTTGGCAACAAGGCACTGAAAAAACATGTTTTACGTTTTTACTAATAGCATAATTTAATGCAAAATCTGTTGCAGTGTCACAAGCGTGTAAAGAAATTACCATATCAATTGGCTCTCTGTAAAGCACGTCCTTTGTAACATCACTCACTACAAATTTTAAATTTTTATAGCCGTATTTTTCTGCTATTTTATTACAGTTTTCAACAACGTCTTTTTTAAGGTCATAGCCGATAATTTTAACGTTTTTCTTTTTTACTTCAGCAAAGTAATAGTAAATAATAAACGTTAAATAACTTTTACCACAACCAAAGTCTAAAATGGTGATATTTTCATTTGTATCATTTGAAAATGCATCGTTTACAATCTCAATAAATCTGTTGATTTGCTTGAATTTGTCATACTTAGAGTTCACTATTTTAAAGTCAGGAGTGAACACGCCTAAATCAACTAAAGCAGGAATATTTTCACCCTCGTTGAAAATATATTCCTTCTTGCGATTGTTTTCAGCATTATTTGATTTTTGGTGCAAGTTATTTTTACTTTTACTTTTTTTGATTTTTCCGTTTTTGCCTACCGAAAAAGTAATTGTTTCGCCACTTTTAAATACAGCAATCTGAGCATATTTTTTAAAAATTTCTTCTAAAAATACTGAAAACTCATTTTCTGACATATTAAGATGAAACACCTGATTATTTTTAAATCTCTCTGCCTGAAAACAGTTCTGTTTTTTTATAATAACAGGGCGTATTGTCATTTTATTAAATTCTTCATCTTTTGAAAAAGGTGAGCTTATAGAAATTTTAATAATACTTTCTCGCTCATTTAAAATAAGATTTTTTACTTCTTCCATTTTGCACCTCAAACACAATAAAAGTCTGTATCCCATGCAGGAATATATGGGTGATGACACATATAAATTTTGTAATTTTCGTTTAACTTATTCAATAAAATCGGAATTTCAAAAATATCACGATTTTTATGGTAAGTGGCAATTTTTATTTTAGGTTTATGCTCACTTATTAAGCTTTTTCCACCATTTAAAATATCAATTTCTGCGCCCTCTGCATCAATTTTTATGTAGGTTGGCACAAATTTTTCTGCTAATTTATCAAGAGTGAAGGACTGAATTTCCACTCCACTACCTATGGTAGATTGTCTGCCGGCAACATTTGAAAATTCTACTGTTCCGTCGGCAGATGAAACAGCACCATTAAGAGCTTCAAAATTCTTTAAAGCTTTGCAGTTTTCAACTAATTTTTTGTAGGTTTTTAAGTCGGGCTCAACGGCTAAAATATTGTCATATTTTCCGTCAGTAAAATTTAAAAATTGCTCTACTGTATCGCCACGATAAGCGCCAATATCAATAAAATTTTCTTCTTCTCCTAATTTTAAATAATTATTGAATGCATCAGAAATATCACTTTCCATACTGAAAAGATACTGAAGCTTTCCACTGAATTCAAAATTCACGTAATTTTTAAATACTTCTTTTGATTTGTCATCAGCTAAAAGTGAATAGGCTTTATTAAGCTTTTCTTCGTTTTCTTCTAAAAATTTTCTGTCAAAAATCTCGTTGCCAATAACTGGTACACACGGAACTAAAACTGTTTGCTTCTTTGCAAGCTCTTTAATATTTTCAATAACTTCAGGTCGTGAAGAACCAAAGGTTACAACAATAGTAAAATTCTCATATTTTTCAAAGAAATCACTTATTGGCGTAACACGAAAATCGTGAAAATATCTTTCTCTTACAAAACCATTGCTTGCTGTAACGCCAGCAACAGAAATATTAAGCTCTTTAAATACCTCAAAAACCTTGTCAGCACCATTACCAGTGCCGTACATAATTATAGGGTTTTTTGTGTCCTGCAAAGCTTCCCAGACGCTTTTATTTTCAATGTCAAACTGTAGCATAAAATAGTTCCTTTTGAATAATTATTCAAGTATTTGAAAATATTTTAACATATTATTACTTTCAGAGCAACTTTTTCGACAAATTATATTGACTTTTTAATTGAATATATATATATTTAATTATGCATTCTATTAAAATATTGGACTGCGGGAAGGGGTTGCATAATTGGCAAACAACGAGATTATTAAGCTTAAAAATATTTCAATCAGCTTTGACGAAGAACAAATTATTGATAATATGAACTTGTACATCCGAGATAAAGAATTCATTACATTTCTCGGACCATCAGGTTGCGGTAAAACAACCACACTCAGAATTATTGCGGGCTTTTTACAGCCTGATTCGGGTGAGGTTATTTTTGACGGAAAAGTTATAAATGACGTTCCGCCACATAAAAGACAGCTTAACACTATCTTTCAGCGTTATGCTCTTTTTCCGCACCTTAACGTTTATGAAAATATTGCTTTTGGTTTAAGACTCCAGAAAACACCTGAAAAGGAAATTAAAGAGACTGTTACAGAAATGCTTTCTTTAGTTAACTTGAAAGGCTTTGAAAGAAGAAATATTTCTTCTCTTTCTGGTGGTCAGCAACAGCGTGTTGCTATTGCACGTGCACTTGCAGTAAAGCCTAAAATTTTACTTCTTGATGAGCCACTTGGTGCTCTTGACTTAAAGCTTCGTAAAGATATGCAGGTTGAACTTAAAAATATACAGAAACGCCTTGGCATAACATTCATTTATGTTACTCACGACCAGGAAGAAGCTCTTTCTATGTCTGACACTATTGTTGTTATGAATGGCGGTAAAATTCAGCAAATCGGCACACCTCTTGATATTTACAACGAGCCTAAAAACGCTTTCGTTGCAGATTTCATTGGTGAAAGTAACATTATTGAGGGTGTTATGAGAGCTGATTTCTGGGTTGAAATGGCAGGTAATAAATTCAAATGTCTTGATAAGGGCTTTGGCGTTGACGAAGAAGTTGACGTTGTAGTACGTCCTGAAGACGTTGATATTGTTAAAGCAGAAGACGGTATGATTTCTGGTAAAGTAACATCAATTACTTTCAAAGGTGTTCACTACGAAATTATTGTAGAAATCAAAGGCTTTAAGTGGATGATTCAATCTACTGATTATCAGGAGGTTGGCTCTACAATTGGTCTTGTTATTGAGCCAGATGCTATTCACATTATGAAAAAATCTGAATATTCAGGTCTTTATGGCGACTACAGTTCATTCAGTGAAGAATTCGACGAGCTTTCAGACGCTACTGTTTACGAGGATGACGAAGAATAATAAGCGAGGTGCGAACTATGGGTAAAAAATCTACTCTTTTATCCCGTATAATAGGCGCACCTTATATCCTTTGGGCAGTTCTTTTTATAATTGTTCCAATTGGTATGGTTGCTTATTATGCATTTACAGATACAACGGGTGCTTTCACATTAAGTAATATGTTAGAAATCGGGAAATATACTGACACATTTATCCTTTCAATCTGGTTAGGACTTTTAGCAACAGTTATTTCTCTTGTTATCGCATACCCTTTGGCATACATAATTGCAAATTCAGGCGAAAATCGTCAGAAAATTATGATGATGCTTATAATGCTTCCTATGTGGATGAACTTTCTTTTAAGAACATATTCTTGGATGACCATTTTAGAAGATAATGGTTTCTTAACTACAACTTTAAATTCGGTTATAGAAGCAATCTGTAACGGTATCGGCAAAGAATTTGAACCAATTCATCTTATCAACACTCGTGGTGCGGTTGTTTTAGGTATGGTTTATAACTTCTTGCCATATATGATTTTGCCAATTTACACAGTCATTTTAAAAATGGACCGTTCTTTAATTGAGGCTTCACAGGACCTTGGTTGTAATAAATTCCAGGTGTTTAAAAATATAACAGTTCCGTTAAGTCTCCCAGGAGTTGTTTCTGGTTTTACTATGGTTTTTGTGCCCTCTGTAAGTACATTTTACATTTCACAAAAATTAGGTGGCACTGGCACAACTCTTATAGGTGACATTATTGAAACACAATTCCAGACTGCAAACAATTTCCACTTAGGTGCATCTCTTTCATTTGTGCTTATGATTTTAATTTTCATTTGCCTTGCAGTTATGAATAAGTTTTCAGATGAAGATGGGGAGGTTATTATATGAAGAAAAAATCTCTCTTTTCAAAAATCTACCCTGTTCTTGTTTTCGGTTTTCTTTATGCACCGATTGCAGTGCTTATTCTTTTTAGCTTCAATTCGGGTAAAAGTACAGCAGTTTTTGAAGGTTTTTCACTTCGTTGGTATGAAGAGGTTTTCAGAGACACAGCAACACTTGAGGCGTTTAAAAACACAGTAATTGTTGCGGTTGTTTCAGCACTTGTATCAACCGTTATGGGTACTGCTGCAGCTATTGCAATTAACAATTACAAATTAAAGTGGTTCAAGCAAAGTGTTCTCACAACAACAAACATTCCTATGATGAACCCGGATATTGTTACGGGTATTTCTATGATGCTTTTGTTTGTGTTTATAAGCGCACTTTTTGGCAAAACTGGTACCTTGGGCTTTGTAACTCTTACAATTGCTCACGTTACATTTGAACTTCCTTACGTAATTTTAAATGTGTTGCCAAAACTCAGACAGACTGATATTCACCTGTCAGAAGCAGCACAGGATTTAGGTTGCACACCTATTCAGTCATTTTTTAAAGTAGTGCTGCCACAGATTATGCCTGGTATAATTTCAGGTCTTATGATGGCTTTCACACTTTCTGTTGATGATTTTATTATAAGCTACTTTGTGAGTGGTACAACCTCGCAGACACTGCCAATAAGAATTTTCTCAATGACTAAAAAGCGTGTTACTCCTGATATGTATGCGCTTTCAACCCTTATTTTCCTTGCTATTCTTGTTTTACTTGTGGTATCTAACATAATTACTGCAAGAAGCGAAGACAAGAAACGAAAAAGCAAAAAAGGGGGTGCTTAAAATGAAAAAGTTTTTAGCAATTCTTTTTGTTACAGCAATTCTTTTAAGCACACTCGCACCTGTTTGCTTTGCTACTGAAACTGAAAAAGATTATTCGCATTTGAGAGGAACATCAATTAATGTTTACAACTGGGGCGAATATATTTCTGATGGTTCAGAGGGTTCTCTTGACGTAAACAAAGAGTTTACAAAAAGATACGGAATAAAAGTAAATTACACCACGTTTGAAAGTAACGAAAATATGTATAACAAGCTTCAGAGTGGTGGTGCTAATTACGATATAGTTATTCCATCTGACTATATGATAGCAAAGCTTATTGAAGAAGAAATGTTGGTAGAGCTTGATTATTCAAATATTCCGAACTACCAGTACATTCTTCCAAAATATAAAAATCTTTTTTATGACCCCCAGAATAAATACACTGTTCCTTATACTGTTGGTATGGTAGGTCTTATCTACAATACCACTATGGTAGACGAAGAGGTTGACAGCTGGTCAATTTTGTGGGACGAAAAGTATAAAGGCGAAATTTTAATGTTCAATAACCCACGTGACGCCTTTGGTATTGCACAATTTCTTTTAGGTCAGAGTGTTAACACTCACGACCCTAAGGATTGGGATAAGGCTATTGAGCTTTTAAAAGAACAAAGACCACTCGTATCTTCTTACGTTATGGACGAGGTTTATAACAAAATGGAGGGTGGCGAGGCAGCGTTTGCACCATATTATGCAGGCGATTATTTAACAATGGCAGACGTTAACCCTGACTTAGCTTTCGTTTACCCTAAAGAAGGCGTTAACTACTTTGTTGATGCTATGTGTATTCCGAAAACGGCAGAAAACAAAGAAGCGGCTGAGCTTTATATTAACTTTATGTTGGAAGAAGATATTGCAGTTGCAAATGCAAACTGGATTTGCTACGCTTCACCACATGCACTCGTTTTAGAATCTGACGATTACGATTTAAAAGGGGAGCCGGTGCTCTACCCTGAAGAAGCTGAAATGCCAAAAACTGAAAGCTTTGAAAATTTAAGTTATGATATTCAGAATTATATGTCACAGCTCTGGAGTGAATTAAAGGTTGAGGGCAATACTAATATAGATGCTTATATTGGCCTTTCTGTTACTTTTGTTTTAATTGTTGTTTTCGCAATTTTTAAGTTCGTGCAGAAGAAAAAACGAGAAAAATATTATGATTAATTCAGGAATTAGGAATTAGGGCTTCGAGATAAATTAATTTATCCTATCATTTTAATTTGAAATATTTTAAAATGGTAGGATTATTTATTTTAAGAAAAGGTGGTTTTGATATGAGAAAGAATTTTGGAAAAGATAATGCAGTTTACCCAATGCCTGTGTTCATTGTTGCGGCTTACGATAAGGATGGAAACGCTAACTGTATGAATGCTGCCTGGGGTGGCATTTACGATACAAATCAGGTTATGGTATGTATTTCGGAAGGTCATAAAACCACAAAAAACATATTAGAATCAAAGGCTTTTACAGTTAATATTGCAGACGCTCGTCACGTTATAGAAGCAGACTACGTTGGTATTGCTTCAGGTAATAAAGAGCCAGATAAAATGAAAAAAGCAGGCTTTTCTACTACAAAATCAGATTTTGTTAACGCGCCGATTATCAATGAATTGCCAATGTCAGTTGAATGTAATCTTTTAAAATTCAATGAGGATGGTATTTGCATTGGTGAAATTGTAAACGTTTCAGCAGATGAAAGTGTTTTAGGTGAAGATGGTAAAATTGACCCATCAAAAGTAGAGGCAATTACATTTGACCCTATTCACAACACATATATTAAATTGGGTGAAAAAGTCGGCAACGCTTTTTTAGATGGTAAAAAAATTAAATGATTAAAAAATTTGGCTTAACAAATAATCAATTAAAAATAATAGCAATGGTAGCAATGCTTCTTGACCACGTAGGAAAAGTGCTTTTGCCACAATACCAGATATTGCAGATAATAGGTAGACTTGCATTCCCGATTTTTGCGTTTATGATTGCAGAAGGGTGCTACTACACAAGAAACAAAATAAGATATTTTTTGTCGGTTTTTCTTTTAGGTGCAGGTTGTCAGGCTGTTTATATAATCTGGGAAAAATCGTTTTATATGAATATTTTATTAACCTTTTCGCTATCAATAATTTTTATTTTTAGTTTAGAAAATTATAAAAAAACTAAAGAAAAGCGAATCAGGATACTTATGCTTTTTACTGTTATTACAGTTCTTTTAATAGCGGTAATGCTTCCAGTAATTCTGATAGACCAAGGGTTCATAATAGATTATGGCATTTTTGGTGTGCTTTTACCCGTTGCAATATTTTACGCACCAGATAAATTACGTAAGCTTATTTACACAGCGGGTATTTTAATTCTTTTAACGCTTGATTTAGGTGGCGGAATTCAATGGTTTTCGCTTCTTGCAGTGCCACTTTTAGCACTCTACAACCAAAAACGCGGTAAATATAACATAAAACCGTTGTTTTACATATTTTACCCTGCACATTTGGTTGTGATTTATCTTATTTCACTATTTCTGAATAAGTAAACCGCGAGATTAGTAAACTCTACCATTATTCGATTTACTTTCTTTTTATGTTCTGCTATTCTTTTCTAAGAGGTGATTATTTTGTCAAACAAAACAACGGGTGAAATTATTTCTTCAATAAGACGAGAAAAGGGTTTTACACAAAAAGAATTAGCTGAACAATTAAATGTTACTGACAAAGCAGTTTCAAAATGGGAAAGAGATATAGCACTTCCAGATATAAATACTCTTCCAAAACTTGCAGAAATTCTTAATATCACAATAGAAGAATTGATAGCTGCAAAGCCACAAAAAACAAATAACCATAAAAAAGTTGATTTTTTTATAGATTTAATTTTGAAATCAATACCTTTGGCGATGGGTGTTGCTGTAATGATTACATCTATTCTTAAAGAGCTTTCTATTCAATCAGGGTTTACAATGTTAGGTATTGGAGTTTTTTGTATAAGTTTATATTTATTGAAAAATAAGAATTAAAAATACCGCTCAAGTAATAGCTACTTGAGCGGTTAAATTTATTTTGTTAATAAAAATCGTTCTATTTCTTTTAAGAAATATTTTGCGTTTTCAATTTGCTCTTCAACTTCTTGTTTTGATATTATAAAAAAATCATCGTAATCACTTTCGGTACGGATATCAAAAAGAATTGAAATTATTTGCGAAAGTTTTGCATCAAAAATTCCAGTTTTTATATATAACCTACGAAATTCTGATATTATACCACTATGATGCTTCATATCGATTCCATCAAAAGCAAGAACGGCTCTCATTGCATGAAATATTGCATAGTATGAGCGATTTGCAGCACTTTTATAATTGTAAGAATCAAGCAGATTTTGAGCAGCATCTAAGCATTCTTTTGCATGTTCAAATCTTGCATTTGAAAGCGCTTTCTTTTCATTCTCATGCATATCTAACACCTTCTTTTAAAACATTCATATAAAATGGTTGAACATTTGAAAATTTCGAAAATTGCTCATATGATTTAACTGTAACTGAAACTGTTACATCGTGCTTTAAGCTCAAATCACTTGTTATTAAAGCAAGTGAGTTTCTGTACTTAGGTATTTCTTCGGCAGGTATATCCACAGTAAGTAATATATCAACATCAGATTCAGAATGATAATCACCACGTGCAAATGAACCATAAAGGAAAGCATCTTTAACAGTGTTATTGAAAAGGGGGTTACAAGCATTGTATACTTCGCCTAAAATATCTATTGCTTGATTTTTATTGCACATATTATCACTCCTTCTATGTTTTATCATAATTATTATATCCACTTTTTGAAAATAAGTCAATTATTATGTATTCACAATTCCTACTTGATGTGATATAATTCCTATCAGGAGATGATTTTATGAAAAATTTAATTTCACTATTACTCGTTTCTGTTATGGCATTAACTCTTTTGGCTTCTTGTTCTGATAACACGGGAGATTACAAAGAACCACCAACAGAAAAAACAACTACACCAGAGAATATAAAAACAGTTACTATAACTTCAAGAAATAACAATAAATCTCTTGATATTACATACGACACAGAAAAAGTAAATATAAAAGAGTCATATTCAAGTGAAGCCACTTTTATAATCAATGAAACAGATAAAGAATACTCAAATAAATCTTTTAACGTAACGTTTATTGCGGGAACAAACGCTGAGGGTGACAGAAATGCTTCTTTAGGTGATGCAAGTAGCGTTATAGTATTTTCAGCATTAGAAAAGTGTACTATTGGTGACGGCAAATTAGTTTATTACTACGATGAAAGCTGGTATGGTGAATTTAAAACAAGATATTATTTATATGAACAAAACAGCGATTTAATTAAAATAATCGTTAAGGAGCAAATAAGTGATGAACAAATTAAATATTATTTGAATTTATTAGAATTTTAAATTTTTTAAACAAAGACTCAGAATAAAAATCTGAGCCTTTGTTGCATATACAACACCAAAAACGATATCTCTCCAAAAATCTGAAAATTTGTTTAATAAATTCACAGTTATGAAACAATTTCCCCTTGTAATAAAGGGGGTTTTCTGTTATAATTTTCGTGTGTGTGACTTTATGTGAGACTGTTGAAAATCTCTTTTAAATCAACGCTCCAAGTGAGTATTTACTCATTTTATAAGTCCACCGGATTGGAGAAAAATATGAGCATAATCCACTATGAAACAAGGCATGTTAATAACTTCAAAGAACTCCTTGAATCAAGTGCTCGTCTCTTCCCTGCTCGCCCTGCTTTCAAAATTCGTGAAAAAGACGGCAGCATTTCTGAGATGAAGTATCCAAAGCTTTTAAACATTGTTAACGCTTTAGGTACAGCACTTTGTTCTTTAGGACTCAAAGCTAAGCATATTGCTATTATGGGTAAAAACTCTCATAAATGGTGTATATCTTACTTTGGTATCACAAACGGTACAGGCGTTGTAGTTCCTATTGATAAGGAGCTTATGGCAGAGGATGTTTTAAACATTCTTACTGTATCAGAAGCAAAAGCTATGTTTGTTGATGACAAATCATACGAAAAGCTTCAAGAGATTAAAGACCGTCTTCCACAAGACTTTACTTTCATAGGCCTTGATGAAATCGAGGGACTCAAAAATATTGACGAACTCATAAAGCTTGGTGAAGAACTTTTAGAGAAAGGGGACAGAACTTTCATAGATGCGGAAGTTGATGGTAATGCGATGAGTTCGCTTCTTTTCACTTCTGGCACAACCGGTATGGCGAAAGGTGTAATGCTTTCACAAAAGAACATTATTGAAGATATCAGAGCAATTAAAAAGCTTGTTAAAATTACTCCTGATGACACAATTCTTTCTGTTCTTCCACTTCACCATACATACGAAAACTCACTCTGCTTTGTGCAGTTAATGTATACAGGCGGTTGTTACTGCTTCTGTGAGGGTCTTCGTTATATCACACGTGATATGCAGGACTATCAGCCTACAATTTTCGTTACTGTTCCTTTAATGCTTGAAAAAATGCACGCAAAAATTCTCAAAAAGGTTCATGAGAAAAAGGTTGGTAAATTTGCTCTTACTCTTGGTAAACTCGTGCAAGATGGTTTCGTTGCAAATGTTATGGAAAAAATCTTTGCTGAGGTTAAAAAGAATTTCGGTGGTAAGTTAAGACTTATTATTGTTGGTGCTGCAGCACTTAATCCAGAAGTTGCAAAAGACTTCAAAACATTCGGTATTCCTGTTTACATTGGTTATGGTCTTACAGAATGTTCACCACTTGTTATTGGTAACAATGACCACATTTCACTTCCAGACTCAGTTGGTATTGCTCTCCCTGGTGTTGAAGCAAAAATCCACGACCCTGATGACAACGGCGTTGGTGAAATCTGGGTTAAAGGCCCAATGGTTATGTTAGGCTATTATAAAGATGAAGCTGCTACAAAAGCAGTTTTCACAGAAGATGGCTGGTTCAAAACTGGCGATATGGGTACAGTTGATGAACAAGGCTGTTATAGAATTGTTGGTAGATGTAAAAACGTTATCGTTACTAAAAACGGTAAAAACATTTACCCAGAAGAGGTTGAATATCATCTTAACAACCATCCATTCGTTTCAGAATGTATTGTATTTGGTGCTGATTGTGACGAAGCAGAAGAAGGCACACAGGTTGTTGCTAAAATCTTCCCTGATATTCAGGCAATCACTGCAAAATTAAAAGATAAGCAAGCACCAACTAAAGAAGAACTTCAGACAATCATTGGTGACGTTATTAAAGAAGTTAACAAAAAACTTCCTAAATACAAAAACATCCGTGATTTCGACATCCGTGACATTGAATTTGTTAAAACAACAACAGCAAAAATCAAACGTCAGGCTAACTTAGAAGAAGATAATAAAGCAACTGAAACAGTAGAGACAACTGAAACTACTACTCAGGAATAATTTTAAACTGAAAGGTCCGAAGAAGTAATGAAAAAAGCAGTTTTTAAAAAGACGAAAGGATTTGTTTCTTTTATTCTTATAATTGCTATTTTTGCTTCTTCGGGCATTTTGTCTTCTTGCTCTATAGAAAGAGAAGACCCTGTTGCACTCACTTTGAATGGCAAAGAAATAAAAAATGACGTTTTCACATATTTTATTGACAAGGCTATGACAGAGCTCGGTGTAAATGCAGATGAAAATGCAGTACTTACAAGAGCAACCGAGTTGACAACAACTTATTATAAAACAAATTCCCTTGCTGTTAAATGTGGCGTAAGCCTTTCTACTGCACAAAAAGCAAGTGTTTCTGAAAAGGTTAACGCTTATTGGGGAATTTATGGCGATTATTACACCTCTATTGGCGTTACAAAAGAAACGTTAACTAAAATTTTTACTTCGGAAGCTTATAGAAATCAGCTTTTAGTTCACTACTACGGTGAGGGTGGTGAAGAGGAAATAGGCGTTGCTACAATGTACGCTTATTTCAAAATGAATTATATTGTCTTTCAGGCGATAAATGGTTATTTTACTTATTTGGATGATAATGGTAACACGGTTATAAGAACTCCAAATGAAATTGAAGAAATTATATTAAAATTTCAGAATATGGCTTCTTTAATAAATTCCAAAGAAAAAACAATGGAAGAAGCTGCAGATTTCCTTGCAACCTCGGGTTATTCAAGCTCAGTTGTTACATTGGTTTTAGGCAAGGATGATACTTCTTACCCAGAAGGATTTTTTGATAAGGTACAATCTACAAAAGCAAGAATTGCATCTGTTATTGGTACAAACGAATATATCTTTATAGTTTTACGTGGTGATGCAGGTGTTAATTCTGAATATTACAAAGGAAAAAAAGAAGAAATTTTAAAAGCCCTTGTTGGCGATAAAATTGACGTTAAAATAGATAAATCTTTAGCAGTAGAGAGTTCACTCAACGATATGAACACACAAAGTCTCTATTTATTAGTAAAGCAAGAAAAGGCGGGGTAATATGAACGAAGTAATTAAAAATATAATGACTCGTCAGACTATAAGAGAATACACAGAGACCCAGGTTCCAATGGAGCTCTTAAATATTGTATTAGATGCTGCAATAAGAGCACCAAGTGGCAGAAACACACAGCCTTGCCATTTAAGAGTTTTAAGAAGCAAAGAAAAGTTAGACGAAATGAATACTGATTTTAAAAATATTGTTGGTTGGGATACCCCGGCATATACTGGTTGGGATAAAAGACCTGTTTACCACAACGCACCAACATTTATTTTTATTTTTGCTAAAGATAAAAGTGATATGGCGGCGGGGTTAATGGCAGAAAATATTGCATTAGCCGCCAAGTCTTTAGGTCTTGGCAGTTGTATGGTAGGTTCATTAGGCGCTCTTTTTGATAACGAAGAGGGAGCTAAAAAATGGAAGAAAATTCTTGAAGTAGACGAAGACTGGTGCTTTTTACTCGGTATGACTTTAGGCTACCCGAATGAAGAGCCACCAATGAAGGAACGAGAAGACGGACACATTAAAATTATTGAGGGATGATTTTAAATTATGAAATACTTTGCAGGAGAATATGACGTTGCGGTTATAGGTGCTGGTCATGCTGGTATTGAAGCGGCGTTGGCTTCAGCACGACTTGGCGCTTCAACTATTGTTTTTACAATTAACTTAGACTGGATTGGCAATATGGCGTGTAACCCATCTATCGGCGGTACGTCTAAAGGTCATTTAGTAAGAGAAATTGATGCTTTAGGTGGCGAAATGGGTAAAGCTGCCGATGCTACTTTAATTCAGAGCAGAATTTTAAATCTTGGTAAAGGTCCTGCTGTGCACTCATTAAGAGCACAGATTGACAGACGTGAATACACCAAATATATGAAGCATTGTCTTGAAAATCAAGAAAATCTTGATTTAAAGCAAGCAGAAATTGTTTCACTTAATAAAACAGATGATGGTCTTTGGGAAATGAGTACTCAGTTAGAAGCTGTTTACAAAGCAAAAACAGTTATTATTGCTACTGGTACTTTCTTAAAGGGTAAAGTTTACGTTGGCGATGTTTCTTATGAAAGTGGCCCTGATGGAATGTTCCCATCAAATGCACTTTCTGACGACTTAAATAAATTGAACGTTGATTTAAGACGTTTTAAAACTGGTACTCCACCAAGAGTCAACAGAAACAGTGTTAATTTTTCTGAACTCGAGGAGCAGATTGGTGATAGTGAAATTACACCATTCTCTTTCTCGACTCCAAGCGATAAGTTAGAAAATAAAGAAGTTTGTCATATTACATATACAAACGAAAAAACTAAAAAGATTATTTTGGATAATATAGACCGTTCTCCTCTCTATTCTAAAAAGATAGAGGGTACAGGTCCGAGATATTGCCCGAGTATTGAAGATAAAATTATGCGATTCTTCGAGAAAGAACGCCACCAGGTGTTTATTGAGCCTTGTGGTTTAGATACTGAGGAATTGTATTTACAGGGGCTTTCATCTTCACTCCCTGAAGATGTTCAATTGCAGATTTTAAAAAGCGTAAAAGGACTCGAGAACGTAAAAGTAATGAGAACTGCTTACGCTATCGAGTATGATTGTGTTAATCCGCTTTCATTAAAATCAACTTTAGAATTCAATGACTTAGAGGGTCTTTTTGGTGCAGGTCAGTTCAACGGTTCTTCTGGTTATGAAGAAGCTGCTGCACAAGGACTTGTTGCTGGTATAAATGCCGCATTAAAGGTACAGGGTAAAGAGCCATTTATTTTAGACAGAAGCACTTCTTATATTGGAACTCTTATAGATGACCTTGTAACAAAAGGATGCTCAGACCCATACAGAATGATGACTTCAAGAAGTGAATATCGTCTTATTTTAAGAGAAGATAATGCCGATTTAAGACTTACAGAAATGGGCTATAAAATAGGTCTTGTAACTGAAGAAGCCCACGATGCACTTCTTAGAAAAATCCGAGAAATAAAGCAAGAAACCGAGAGGGTTAATTCAGCTTCAATAGCTCCGAGTGAAGAGCTTAACAAAGTCTTGGAAGAAGCTGGTACTGCTCCACTTAAAACTGGTTGTAAAATGTCAGAGCTTTTAAAACGTCCACAAGTAACCTATAAATTACTTGAACCTTTTGATAAAACCAGACCTGAAATTGCAAAAGAAGTGTTTGAACAGGTTGAAATTAACTTTAAATATGAAGGCTACATTAAAAGGCAAAAAGCTCAGGTTGATGAATTAAAACGCCTTGAAGTTAAGAAAATCCCAGAAGATATCGACTACAAGGCTATTACAAATTTAAGACTTGAAGCAATTGAAAAATTAGAAAAAATCAGACCTGAAAACGTAGGACAGGCTTCAAGAATAAGTGGTGTTTCACCAGCTGATATTTCAGTATTATTAATTCACTTAAGGAGTAATTAAAATGATACCAAGAAACGAACATCCAAACCCGAACTTTAAAAGAGAAAATTATGAAATTTTAAACGGTGAATGGGAATTTGAATTTGATTTTGGTAATTCAGGTGTAAACCGTGAAATGTTTAAAAATGATTCTGTATTCTCAAAGAAAATTACAGTTCCTTTCTGTGTAGAAAGTGAACTTTCTGGTATTGGTTATAAAGACTTTATTCCTGCTGTATGGTACAGAAAGAAAATTAATATTACTAAAGAGCAATTAGAAAACAGAGTTTTCATTATTTTTGGTGCAGTAGATTTTCACGCTAAATTATATGTTAACGAAGTTGAAGCAGGCGAGCATTTCGGCGGTTATACAACTTTTAGAATTGAACTTACAAAATACTTAAAAGAGGGCGAAAACACTCTTACACTTTATGTTGAAGATGACACACGCTCATTTATGCAAGCACGTGGTAAGCAGAGCGAGGAATTTTATTCTCACGGCTGTGACTACACAAGAACTACGGGTATCTGGCAGACGGTTTACCTTGAATTCGTTAAGAATGATTATATTAAAAATTTCAAGGTTTACCCAAATATTGAAAATGCTACACTCACAATTACTGCTGATTTAGTAGGTAAAGGCGACTTTAAAGCAACAGCTTTCTGGGATGGGAAAGAAGTAGGTGTGGCAGAAAGCAAGGTCTTAGGTCAGACAGTTACAGTTACACTTAACTTAACTGAGAAGCATCTTTGGGAAGTTGGCAAGGGTGGTCTTTATTCGCTCACACTTAATTTCGCTGACGATGAAGTTACAAGCTACTTTGGACTTCGTGAAGTAGACCTTTCAGATGGCGTTTGCAAAATCAATGGCAAACCAGTTTTCCAGAGACTTATTTTAGACCAGGGCTTCTACCCGGATGGAATTTACACTGCTCCTACAAAAGAAGCTCTTAAAAATGATATTCTTCTCTCAATGAAAGTCGGATTTAATGGTGCAAGACTTCACCAGAAAATCTTTGAGCCACTTTTCTTACATTACTGCGACGAATTAGGTTACATTGTTTGGGGTGAGCACGGCAACTGGGGTCTTAACTGGACTAAGTTCGAATCTCTTCGTTACTTCCTTTTAGAAATTGAAGAAGAAATTGAAAGAGACTTTAACCACCCATCTATTATAGGCTGGTGCCCATATAATGAAACTTGGGAAATTGACAGAGCATTCCAGGATGCTGACGTTTTGAGAATCGTTTACAGAACAGTTAAAGCACTCGACAAAACTCGCCCTTGCATTGACACAAGTGGTAACTACCACGTTGAAACAGATATTTTCGACGTTCACGATTATGAGCAGGATTACAAAATCTTTAAAGAGAATTATGATAAGCTCTTTAAAGAAAATGAGCTTTATGATCGCTTCCCTGATAAACAGCATTGGAATGGCGAGCCTGTGTTTATGAGTGAATACGGCGGAATCCGAATTTTACTTAAATCTGATAAGGATTACGATACTCTCAAAAATGCCTGGGGCTATGGTAACCCTGCAACATCTTATGAAGAGTTCTATGAGAGATATGAAGGTCTTACAACAGCTCTTATTGATAACCCAAAAATGCTCGGCTTCTGCTACACTCAGCTTACCGATGTTGAGCAGGAATTAAACGGTATTTATTACTACGACAGAACCGAAAAATTCGATGCCCAAAGACTTTATAAAATTAACACAAAAGTTGCGGCTATAGAAAAATAATCAGGAATAACAAAAACAACCACTCGGGGTAAAAAATACTCGGGTGGTTTTTTGTGACCAAGCATATTTTAAGGTAAATTTCAAGTCTTGTTTTTCTTTTCAAAAAGGTGTATTAAATATATAGAAGCTTCTAATAAATTTAGAGCGAGTGTGCTCTAAGAAGAAGGGATGATAAAATGAAAACAAAATGTGGTGTAAATTGTACTGAATGTATTAGAAAAGAAAAATGTAAAGGGTGTGCTGAAACCAATGCTTGTCCTTTCGGTAAAAAGTGCTTTATTTCAGAATATATAGATATAGGTGGAATAGAAGAATTCGAAGAGTTTAAAAAAATACTTATTGATGAATTCAATTCCCTGAATATTTCTGGAATGCCAAAAATCGACCAGTTGCATATACTATCGGGTGAATTTGTTAATCTTGCTTATCCGTTGCCAAGTGGTGAAAACGTTAAGCTTTTAGACGATAACAATATTTACCTCGGTAATCAGCTTGAATGTGAATTTGGCGAAGAAAGATGCTTTGGAATAGTAGCAAACCCATCATTCTTATTAGTTGCTGAATATGGCGAAAATGGCGCAAATCCCGAAATTCTGATATATAAGAGAAGATGAGTTTTTCGCCCTTATATTTCTATACAGATTGAAAAATATAGTAGTTTGTGGTATAATATACATATAAATTCTTTTCAAGGAGTAAACAATGGTACTCGAAAATAAATTAGGTATTACAAGTGCCCCTGAGTTAAGTGAAGCTGAGGAGAAAATCAGCAAGAAAAAAGCTTTGGAATTATTTGAAAGTGGAGAACTCAACAAGCTTGAAGCTGGTAAATTTTATTCTTTAAAAGCAATTCACAAAACACTTTTTGATGACATTTATGATTTTGCTGGTGAACTTCGTACAGTGAATATTTCAAAAGGCAATTTCAGATTTGCGCCGATAATGTATCTTGAAGCGGCACTCGAAAATATTGACAAAATGCCACAAACTACTTTTGACGAAATAATTGAAAAGTATGTTGAAATGAATATTGCTCATCCATTCAGAGAGGGCAATGGCAGAAGTACAAGAATCTGGCTTGATTGTATCTTAAAAAAAGAATTAGGTAAGGTTGTTGACTGGAGTCAGGTAGATAAAGAAGATTATCTACTTGCTATGGAGCGTAGCCCGATTAAAGATATAGAAATTAAGCATGTTTTAAAAAATGCACTTACAGAAAAAATTAATGACCGTGAAGTTTATATGAAAGGCATTGACCACAGTTATTACTACGAGGGCTATACTACATTTAAAACTGAGGATTTATAAAATAAAAAAGCAGTCTTTCGACTGCTTTTTATTTTATATTACTTCTTTAAAGCCTCTTGTAATTTCTCATTAGCCTTAGCTTGAGCTGCTTTTCTTTGAGCTTTTTTCTGACGTGATTTATATGTTAAAAGCTCGTTTACACATTCGTCTGGTAAATCGCAATCACCAACTGAAAGAATGTGTTTATTATAAAGACCCTTGAAGTTTGTGCCACCTGTTGTAAGTAATTTGTGTGCTTTTGCATACTTAATGAGCTCTGCTTTCTGGTCAGCAGACATATTTGGTGTGAAAACCTCAATACCATCAAGACCTGCTTCAACGAGCTTGTCCAACAAATCGGGATTTTTTGAGCGGAATGGGTGTGTTAAAACTGCAATACCGCCAGCATCATGAATTGCTGTAAGAACTTCAAAAACATCCTGATATTCAGGTGAATGGTTTATTGATTTTTCTGATTCTGGGTTAAAGAGCTCATCATAAAGTTCTGAGTAAATTTTATCTGTAAAGCCCATTTCAATAAGAGCTTGCATAATGTGGACTTTGTAAACGTTAGTAGAACCAGAAGCACATTTAATAATAAACTCTGGTGTAACAGGGTAGCGCTGAGCAACTTTAAGTGTCATAAAGTGTGAAGAACGCTTTCTTAACTGTGAGTTTCTGCTGCAAAGTCCCTCTAATCTGTCCGGAAAATCAGGTAAATAGCAAATTAAATGAATTTCTTGACCGTTGGTTTTATCTGTTGCAGAAAGCTCCACACCAGGTATAACCTTTACTCCCATTCTCTCGCCTATAATTTTTCCCCTAACAGTACCAGCCAAGCAATCAAGGTCAGTAATGGCAATAGTCCCAATATTGCGTTTTTTAGCAAGTGAAATTAAATCTTCAATACCAAGAGAACCATTTGAAAGTCTTGTATGGCAATGTAAATCCGCTGACAAATTAATCCTTCCTTTCGTAAACAATATACAAAAATAATTATAAAATATGAATAAAATAACGGAGATTTTGGCGTTTTAATACGAAAAAGCGCACAACCCCCTAATATATTAGACTATATATATATTTTATAACAAATTTCTTTAAATTGCAAGGGGTTTCGGGGTGTTTTTTCTAAAAAATAAAAAAAATATTGAAAATTTGATTTTTTGATTATTTTACAATAAGTAATATGCAATAAAAATATGCAAAAATTGCATATAAAAATTTATAAAATAAAGCAAAATTTGCATAAAACTATTGCTTTGTGGGAAGAATAATGATATTATTTCATTGAGGTGATGTTATGACATTACGTGAGCTTAGAAAAAATAAGGGTATTACACAAAAACAAGCGGCTGATTTTGTTGGAATGCCGTTAAGAACATATTCAAATTACGAGAATGATGTAAAAAAACAATCAACTATAAAGTATAAATATATTTTAGAAAAATTATTTTCTTACGGATATATAGATGAAGAAAATGGTGTGTTGACATTAGAAGATATTAAAGAAGTCTGCTCGAGTATACTTTCAAAATATCCGGTGGAGTACTGTTATTTGTTTGGTTCATATGCTAAAGGTAAAGCCACTCCTACAAGCGATGTTGATTTATTGATTTACACAACAATTACAGGTTTGAAGTTTTACGGTTTGGTTGAGGAACTTCGTGAAAATTTAAAAAAGAAAGTTGATGTTCTTGACCAAAAACAGATTAAGGATAACTTTGACCTAACAAACGAAATCTTGAAGGATGGTATAAAGATTTATGGATAACATAAAAAATGATGATTATTACATCAAAAAACTACTTAAAGATATAAATTTCATTATAGAAAAAACCAATGGAATTACTCTTGAAGAACTTGAAATAAATGAAGTTTTATGTGATTCAGTTCTTTTTAGATTAATACAGATTTCTGAAAATTCTGCTAAACTTACAACCGATTTTAAAATTCTTCATAATGATATTCCGTGGCAAGCAATTAAAGGGATGAGAAATAGGATTGTTCACGATTATGGCGAAGTAGAGTTTACTATTGTTTATCAGACGATTACAGAAGATATACCAGATATCTGCAAAAAACTTGAAAATTTATAAAAGGTGTTAAATATGTCAAAAGTATGTTTTGTTGCATTAAGTGGTGGGGTTGATTCAGCCGCAACTGCACTTGTATTAAAAGAACAGGGCTACGATGTTAAAGGTGTTATTTTAAGGCTTAAGCCAGGTGATTTGGCTGATAAGGATATAGAAGATGCTCAAAAAGTAGCTGACCATCTTAATATACCGTTAACCGTGTTAGACAGGCGTGAAGAATTCAAAAAAATTACAGATTATTTTTGTAATGAATATTTGTGTGGCAGAACCCCAAACCCTTGTGTTGTTTGTAACCCGAATATAAAATTTGGTGAGCTTATTAAATACACAAAAGAAAATGGTGGCGAGTTTTTGGCAACGGGTCACTATGCAGATATTATAGAGGATGAGAATGGCATTTTTCACATTAAAAAAGCAGACTCCAGAAAAGACCAGAGCTACTTTTTATGTAAATTAAATCAGGATATTTTAAAAAATGTCCGTTTCCCGCTTTCAAAATATACTAAAGAAGAAGTTCGTGAATTAGCCGCACAGGCTGGGCTTAACGTTGCCGAGAAAAAAGATAGTCAAGAAGTCTGCTTTATTCCTGACGATGACTACATTTCATTTATAGAAAAAGAGAAAAATCCAGAAGAGAATTTTGGTGATTTCATTTCTTCTAAGGGAGAAGTTTTAGGTGAGCACAAGGGTATTTATAAATATACAATAGGTCAACGAAAGGGTCTCGGGGCATTCGGTAAACCGATGTATGTTTTAAAGCTCGATTATAAAAACAACACTGTTACAGTTGGCGATAATCCGGAGCTTTTTAAAGACGAAATTATCTGTAGTGACGTTTCTTTTGTTTCAGGTGTTTTACCAGAAGAAGACATTAAATGCGAAGTTAAAATCCGCTGTGCCGCAAGACCAGCAGAAGCAGTTTTAACTATGACAGATGATACTATTTGCAAAATTAAATTCACCGAGCCACAACGCGCCGCTGCCACAGGGCAGACCGCTGTATTTTATGATGGCGATATTTTGCTGGGCGGGGGAACGATTGAATAATTCTGAAAAGCAGAATTATTCAAGTGAAGAGATAAGAGTGAATAGTGAAGAGGTTCGGAACTGCGTTGGCATTATAATCGAAAAAATAACAACATCCTATCATTTTAGCTTTTGCTTTAAATGGTAGGATTTTCTTTTCCCTAAAATCTAACACCCAACACCTAACATCTAAAATAGCAATTTCTACAAAAATAAACTCCAAAAATTTACCTTCAGAATTATTGAAAAGAATATAAAATATGCTATACTATAAAATGAACTTTAATGTTTGCAATGCAAATGAAAGGATGATATAAAAATGGCAGAAAACAGATTTATCGGGGATTATCCTGTAATTGGTATCCGTCCTTGTATTGATGGTAGACGTGGTCCACTTAAGGTTAGAGAATCTCTCGAAGAACAAACAATGAATATGGCTAAAGCAGCTCAGAAGCTCCTTACCGAAAATCTTAAATATTCTAACGGTGAGCCTGTAAAGGTTATTATTTCAAGCACAACAATCGGTCGTGTTGCAGAAGCTGCACAGTGTGCTGACGAATTTAAAAAAGCAGGTGTTGATATTACTCTTTCAGTTACACCTTCTTGGTGCTATGGTTCAGAAACAATGGATATGGACAAAAACACAATCAAAGGTGTTTGGGGCTTCAATGGTACTGAAAGACCTGGTGCTGTTTATTTGGCTTCTGTTCTTGCAGCTCACGCTCAAAAGGGTCTTCCTGCTTTCGGCATTTATGGTAAAGACGTTCAGGAAGCTACTGCTACAGATATTCCTGAAGATGTACAAGAAAAAATTCTTCGCTTTGGTCGTGCTGCAGTTGCAGTTGCTACAATGCGTGGTAAATGATATCTTCAGATTGGTTCAATCTGTAT
>JAZNCY010000342.1:0-9260 GCA_045587825.1 Acutalibacteraceae bacterium | reverse complement strand
ACAGAAAAAAATGAAACATATAAGTTAATATAACAAAATAACTGAAGTTACCCAAAAGGATAACTTCAGTTTTATTTTACCATCTGTTTTCAACGTATTCGCAAAATGTGAAAAGGTCTTTTATTATAAGCTTTGTACCGTCATCAAGTGTAACATCACCATTCCACACGCCATAAACCTGATGGCAATTCATTCTGCCAACTTTAAAATCAACGTCTGAATGATTATCTAAAGTGGGCACCATTGTCATATTAAATCTGCCATCCTCAGAAATAAATTTCCACGGCTCCATAAATCTGTTTTTAGGGAATTTTTCAACATCTACTGCACCGATTTTATGAATTTTTCCGTCATAAAAAATACAGGTTTCTGTTGCATTACTTTCGTCACCGATAGCCCAGGTTATTTCAAAGCCGAAAAGGTGCTTTTCACCCTTTTCATCATATATATACTGGCTACCGCTACCCCAGTACCAGACCATTTCGTGTATGGTGTTAACTCTGCCCCAGTCAACTGAGCAAAACGCTTTATCTTTTGTAAATTCATATTTATAATCGCCGAATTTGAATTTACCCTCACAAGGCATACAAAGCTGTTTTGTGGTCATAAAGTATTTTGTTTTATCTTCTTTAAATGGAAAAATAGTTGTTATGCTCTCGAGCCCCTCCATTATTTCCATACTCGCAAAAACATCGACTGGTTTACCTTTATATTTCCCCTTAAAGCTTAAAGTACGCTCATTTTCTTTTGTGTTAAAATAAAATTCTGTTTTACCGATTTTATCCTTAAAGCGACCAGGACTATCAGCCTTCACATGAGAAACGTGTTTATTTGCACCAACAAAATATTGAACAGAATCACAAATAACTTCACCAGTTTTTAAATTAACGAGCTTTGCAGCTACATATCCGCCGATATTTATATTTGCAAAGCTTATAAGAATTTGCATTTCATCATCAAAAATGGTGTAAAAATCCCACTCTTTTCTGCTGATGAGTCCTTTTTTTACATAATCTCTGTTATACTCAAATACATTCTTTCTTGCCCAGCCTTTTGCTAACAAAGTGCCGTCTGGTGCAAGCAACGGGGTTTTTTCGGTGTATTCAATTTGCTTTGACTTTTCTTCCCAGTCCTTAAATGGAACATAAGTCCTTTTTAATTCTTCCAATTTTTCCACCAGCATTTTTCTTTATTATGTTCACTGTTAAAATATTTTAACCTATATTTATTGTGTGATTCGGGGTACTGTGAATTGTGTCATCATAAAACACAACATTTTCTGTTTTTATATTAACCTCAGGATAATTAAGCTCTTCAATTTTCTCTACTGCTTCAAAACAAATTTTTGAGTTCCTAAAATCAATATTTCTAAGCGTTACATTTTGTGTTGGATAATTTGAATGAAGTAATATTTTCACATCATTTTCAACTGAGATATTTTCAAGAACAATATCACTTTGTGGTACTGGTTTACAACCTGGATAGTAACTACGCGCATATGTGTCATAATTAAGGCTTAATGCAATACCAATATGACGTTTTTTCTGCAATTTACAATCACGTATTGTAATGTTACGACAACCGCAGTCGAGTTCTTCTGTATCTCTTACTGCAACCCAATTTATTCCGTCATATTCCTTAACGCCAGCTTCGTGAGCAGGTGGTGTATCGGATGTATAAAGCTTTCCATCTTTCGGATTCATAACAACACGATATGTCCTACCATTTACAGCTACGGTGTCTGAGTGTTGCACCTGCATACCCTTTTGCCAATTGCACCACGCACCAGCAAGAATACGACAGAAAAAGCCTGTTGTTGAAGCATCGTCAAGGTCGCAACAATTTTCTATAATGCCGTTTTCAATCCAACCGACATGTGTGTTTGATGTTGCATAATCAAACGCGTTAAGTGCAATCGGGTCATCAAAGGTACGAAATTTCCCGTTTTTTATAACAAAATCACGTCCCCAACCAAGATGAACCCCATCTTTATTGCCTGTTATATATAAATTTTCAAGATGTATTTTCTGGAATGCACTTATCTGAATTGCATAATCCTTTTCAAGAAGTCCGTGACATTCAAAGTCTGTAATTCTGAGATTTTCAACATATATCATTGCAACCTGTGCACGCAATCCGACTATACGGCTGTTTACACCAAAATCATCACTTTCAACACCATTACACTCAAGATGCAGACCATTGATTTCTATGTTGTAGTTATACTCTTTTTTTATAGCACCTTTGTTAATAAAAGCATTGCCGTTAACACCTTTTGCACTTGCAACACGATTAATAATTACACCTTTTTTGAATGTGAGCTTTGTGTCATTGCCTATTTCAATCTGTTCAGATAAATCATACACACCAGGAATGTTGACACATATTTCACCACAACAGTCTACAGCCTTTTGCAACGCTATTGAATTCTGGAGTGCTGTGTTTCCAGGTAAAAAACCATATTCATTTGCATTGATTATTTCGTTTTTATACATTTATAAAACGCCTTTTCATTTGCGAATTTATTAATTTATCCTCACAACAAGGTCACTTTCAGGGAAGCAACAGCAAGGGTGAATAAAACCAAACTGCACGTCTGCCATACGGCGTTTATCCTCGCCCTCTGGTATATAAACCTTACCGCTTACGAGCTTACTTCTGCAGAAGCCACATTCACCTGTGTGACATCTTGCAGGTACAACTATTCCTGCAGGCTCAAAAGCACAAAGCACAGTTTCAGTACTACTTGCTTTAATAACTGTTTCGTTCCCGCGGTCAATAACTGTAATACTATATTCTTCTGCATTTTCTTCAGCCTTTTTGCCAGAAGAGAATACTTCAAAACGAATATATTTTTTCTCTTTATTAAGCTTTGGAAGCTCTGTCTCAAGGAATTTATATAATCCACCAGGACCACATACAAAAATACTGTATTCGCCTTCTGGAGCATACTTTTTAATTATATCTGCTCCTACAAATCCCTTTTCATAACCCTCTTCTTCACTGTGACTGAGCACGTAAACCACTTTGATTTTCTCGTTTTTCTCTGAAAGAGAATCAAGCTCTGATTTAAAAAGAATTTCTTCTGATGTTCTGCAACCATAAAGTAAAGTAAGACTGCAATCCTCTTCACCCTCGTCAATTGCTCTTGCGAGAGAAAGGAATGGTGTAATACCACTACCACCAGCAATAGCAACAATATTTTGGGCATCTCTTAACTTACTGTAAATCATATTACCCTCTGGGGCGAAAGCTGTAACCTTGTCGCCAACCTTCCAGTTATCTAAAATAAAATCTGAAACAAAGCCATCATTTATACGCTTAACGGTAATCTGATATTCTCCATTTAATGCACTTAATGGTGAAGATGCTATTGAATATGAACGAGTTACAACTGCACTGCCTATTTCAAGTTTAAATGTAAGATACTGACCTGCTTTAAAATATGCAAGCGGTAAATTTTCACTTTTAAAATAATAGCTTTTTGCAAGAGCTTTATGCTCTTCAATTCTTGTTATAACAAGTGCCTGTTCTTTTGGGTGAATGCTTTTTGCTACTTTATTTACACCGAAATCATCAGTACGAGTAGGCAAAACTGCCGCAGCACTATCTATAAACTGTTTTCTCTCTGTTAAAAACTTCACTGTGTTTACGGCATCTTTAAATCCGCCGTTTACAGAAAACTTCTTGCTCATTTATTTTGCCTCCTTTTCCATACTGAGTATTGCAGCCTTTGCCGCCATATCACCTGTTGTGTAGCTTGGTGAGTATCCCATATGTCTTGTAGTATAGCCACCAGCAAAATAAAGACCTGGTATACCCTTATCTATCATATCAAATACAATTCTTTTAACAATGCCGTCTTCTTTGCTTGCTTCGTAACCATAAATAGTACCAGCAGGGGCATCTGTATAACGTGCATAAGTCATAGGTGTTGCAATTTCTATTTCTTCAATATAATCTTTAATTGCAATACCTGTTGCTTTTTCAAAATTGTCTATCATTTTTTCTGCAAATGCTTGCTTTGTCTTATAATAATCTTTAACAGAAACATTACTCCACTCGTCACCAGCAAAAATAGATGTCATATAAAGAATGCTTGTGCCCTCAGGTGAACAATCCTCAATAGCTTTATTAAGGCATACTGTTGCCTGAACATCATTTGTCTCGATTTTTTTACTTAATTCATAGCACTTTCTGTTATCGTTATCAGGATAAATAAAGTATGTATGGTTATTAAGACCGATTTCTTCTGCAGAGCGGTTAAGACCTAAAAATACTGCAAAGCCCTTTGCACCTAATGTTTTAGCGTTAACCTCTTTTTTGAGTTTTTCAGGAATAGCCTTTTCATCTATTAACTTTGTGTATGCATTGTAAGGTGATGCATTACAAACAACAGCTTTTGCATTTATGACTGTTCCATCTTCGAGTGTAACACCTGTTGCTTTACCATTTTCAACATTAATTTTCTTTACTGCTGTATTAAACCACGCTTCACCACCATTTTCTGTAAATGCTTCAAGTAAAGCAGTGCTTATCTGGTGGCTTCTTCCTTTTGGAATAACCGCACCATCAATAATATAAGCGTGAAGCATTGTAAAATAGTGAATTACGTTAAGCTCATCTGTTGGCTGACCAAGGTAACACCAATAAGCGTTTATAATATCTCTTGTTACCTGACTTGCTCCAAGAGATTTTAAAACCTCGTCAACAGAGTAGTTTGCTATTTTTAAGAAATCTGTATGCTCAGAAAAAATCTCTTTTATCATAGAAGGCTTAAAGTCCTCAATATCACTTACAAAATCAAGAGTTTTTTCAATGCTTTCAATAATATCAAAAATCTTTGTAACTACAGTTGCAGAGCCTTTGTCATATTCGTCAAGCTTTGCAATAAATTTTTCTTTACCTAAAGGCATTAAATAGTCACTTTTATTGCTTTCGTCAAGTGTAATAACTCTGAATGCTTCATCAAGAGCAACCCATTCTATTTTATCTGCCGCACCAACTTCTTGAAAAATTTTCTGCAAAGGTGATTTTCCAGTAATAGAGCCAATGCCACAAAGCTCGTGAAGAGATGCTTCAAACTCAAATCTGCCCCTTACAAAGCTTGTTGCAAAGCCGCCTGGTAAATTATGGCGTTCAATAAGCAATGTTTTTTTGCCCTCTTTTGCAAGACGAGCAGAAGCCACAAGACCACCATTACCTGCGCCTATAACAATAGCGTCATAGTTTTTCATTATGTTCCCACTTCTTTCATAATAATATAATTTGATTATAACATATTAGTTAATATATTAGCAAGAACTATGTATATTAAATTTCACTCTGAAGTTTTTTCTGATTTTTCTTCAGAGTTCGCCCTGCTATTACGAAAAATCCAACACACAGAATAATCTGTATAACTGTAGATATCGGAGTTGCAAGCCCAATACGAAACAGAGATACTGGCTCAATTTTACTCATTATCCATGAAACAGGAAGTCGAGCACAAATGCCCCCTATTATTCCCTGAATCATTACAAACGTGGTATTACCACACCCGTTAAAATAACCCATAAAACAGAACAGGAAAGCGGTAAACACACAATCAATGGCATACGCTTTTAAATATTGGGCTGCGGGTACAATAATTGCCGTATCCTTTGCAAATATTCCTGCTAAAATATCGCCATGGAAGAAAGAAAAATACCCAACAATAATACCAACCGCTAAAGAAGAAGCTATTCCGTACCACAAGGCTTTTTTAGCACGGTCATATTTTGATGCTCCAATATTCTGAGCAACAAAAGCAGACATAGATTGCATAAATGATGATGGAATAAGCATAATGAAAGCGCATACTTTCTCTGCAACACCTATCCCTGCTGATTCATTAAGACCTAAGTTGTTGACAATAGCAAGAATTACAAGAAAAGAAATACTGACAAGCAAATCTTGAAGAGCAATAGGTGTTCCCAATTTCAAAATAGATTTTATATGTATAGTATTAAGTCGTATATATTTTCGTGAAAAGTTAAAGGGCATTTTGCGTTTTCTTATAACAAACATTGAGATAATCACGCTCATAGCTTGTGCAAAAATAGTTGCGACAGCAGCTCCAATAGCACCCATGTGGAAAACTGCTACAAGTAATAAATCTCCCAGAATATTCAACACACAAGCAATAGTTACAGTAAGAAGGGGTATTTTTGAATCACCAATTCCCCTGAATATACTGCCCACTAAGTTATATGCAACAATAAACAATGTCCCTGCGGAACAAATTGCAACATACCACACTGTATTATCAAAAGCTTCTGCAGGAGCACGCATCAGTTTTGCAAGAGCAGAAGAAGCAAAAACCATAACTACTGACACAATTAAAGAAATAACACCGAAAAGGCTGATTCCCGTTCCAATGATTTCACCAGCTTCTTCTTTTTTCCCTGCTCCAATTCTCTCACCAACATATACAGTAAGTCCCATTGCAAGACCGGTAATCACTATTGTAAGTGTCATCATAATCTGGCTACCTGTAGATACTGCCGATACAAATATATCAGCTGTGTCCCCACCAAAATGTCCGACTATAAGTAAATCAACCGCACCATACATCGCTTGCAAAAACAATGCCAACAAAACAGGTAACGCAAAGCGTATAAGTGAAGTGAATATTTTTCCGTCTGTAAAATTCTGTGATTTGTTCATAGATATCTCCTTGCTACAGAAAACTTCGGGTATGAGTATATCATAAAATATTATGTTTTACAATCAATTAAAACATAAGATTAATTCTTTTATTATTAAAATCCTAAGATAACGATATCAGAAATCCTCTCTGTATCGTCAACTGGCAGCAGGACTTCGAGCAGTTAACAGCTATACTCGTCTGTTGTAAAGAGGTTGTCGTAAGTTTAAGTTCTAATTAAAAAGCCAAAAAAATACACACCCTATTGGGTGTGCATTTTTTTGTGTTTTCGTCCATAAAAGACGAACAATCCGATTTTAAATTTAAGTCGTTAGTTCAACTCTAAGAAGTCCACTTAAATTGTAAAAGTTCATTTTTTTGCACTTGCTGTATATAGAGTAGAATTATCAATTTCCTCTGTTTTGTATAAATTACGTCCGTCCAATTCAACAGCGTTAAATGTGCTTTTTACGTCATTGACATTATCTATACCAAGCATATGATATATATCTATGATTTCTTTTAGTTTATCATCAGACATATCCTAACCTCCTAGTAACTATCATTGCCTCTTTGTATATCCAATATACGATTTACCATTTTGATTCTCAATTATTTTTGTAGTATCGGTGCCACTCAATGTTAGCATGAAAGCATGATGCATACTTAAAACCGCATCTTGTAATTTAGGATCAGATTCCATTTCAAGTATTTTAAGACCAATATTTTTGCAAAACTGATAATCGAAATGCCTACCATGATTTTTCGACTTATCATGTTCGTTTAAATTCTGGCAAATATTTTTAATCTTATCCATATCATCTGCATTTGTTTTATCATACATACAAGTTCCCAACCATTCCCCTATTAAGTTGTCTGATAAATCAATTGCATCAATAGCCTGCTTAAGAAATGCAGCGGGATATTTATTTAACCTGATGGCCCAAAAGTTAGCATTAGCTGGATTTTGGGCCAAATCTGCCTTAGCTTCATCAAATTCCATTTTTATATTATATGCAGGTATACCATTGAATTGTGGATCAATAGGTCCTAAACTCGACTGTTTTCCCATTACAATTTCTTTTCCAGAACATGCAATCATTGTACCAGCAGACATTGCAATTTGGGGTACAATTACCCTTATATCATCAAATTTAGAACGCAAATATTTTACAATAGCCTCCGCCGCCGTAGGAGAACCACCTGGAGTATGTAGCACCAAATCTAAGCCTTTAGTGCAGTCCATACCTTTTATGGCATTCATAAAACCTGTCATATCTGCATCGTTAATATCTAAATCCAAATTAGGCTCACGTCGTGTCAACCATGCAGAATAATATGCTATAACGTTTCGCCCTGTAACCTGAGAAAATTTTTTAATATACTTTTTTCTAACAAAATCGTGTGCTCCTGAGACACGACCCAATTCTTCTAAAATATCATCCCATCCTGGCATACTTACATCTCCTGAATAAAAATTATATTTGTCTAATTATAGCATATTATCTCATTTTTTACAATTGCAATTTTATTATTTGACATTTGATATCTTATGATTTTTCTCGTCGTTAAATAATAAAACTTTTCATACTGTTGGTTTAACTTTTTTGTTTATCAATATATCCATAAATTAATTTTGAAAGATCCTTTACGCAATCACCTAATTCATTAGATGTATTGTCATTATCAAGAAGTTCGGACGATGAGTGCGACAAAGGATTAGAATTTCTTAATTTATGAGCTTTGCTAATGACGTCACCACTATTATCCACATTCGAATAAAACGTCTTAAATGTCCCCTCATGATAAAAGCCTTTGTAATTTGGCCTTTTGTGTCTAGGATTGCGATTAAAAACGAAATCCAAATCAGCTGTTACTCTATCAAAATAATTTTTATAGTATGCAAAAGCGGCCATATGATTTTCACGCTTTGTTTCACACAGATACATAAAATACAAATAATGCGCTTTCGTGTCAGACTCAATCACTTCACATAATTTATTTGCTCTGCGAATATTCAATGAATTAATAAAGCTACTTCTACAATTATGAAAATAATATCCATAAAGTTTAGGATGACGATTTGAAAGTATGTCAAGCAAATCCATATGTATAAACCGGCTTTGAATTAAATATGAAATAGCTATAGTTGTATCATACGAATTCCATTTGTCCGCTCGATTTCTCTTGAATAGTTGATTAAGAAACCCTTTAATTGCTTTTCCATTTTGTGTTTTCATAATCATTACTGTTAATCGTTTTGGGTCTAAGTTAATAAAAGATATACCCTGCTCAACTATATCTACAATTTCTTTTATTACCGCTTCCGAGCGCAGTTCCTCGTCATTTTCATAAACAAAATAGTTAAAAACTTCACTTGGTGTAAACTCTACACCCTCAGAAGAAAAATGCCTATTAATAAGCTCGTTATATGTTTCAATATCAATGCTATCAAACAACAGCTCTATTGATAAATCACTCAGAAACATTTGTAAAGAACCGCTAAAAAGTTCCTCAATGCTGTGCTTTTGGCCATTAAAATATTCGTCATACAAGGATTTTTTCAATTCTTGATTGATTTCTTTTGATTCCT
>JAZNCY010000341.1:0-1573 GCA_045587825.1 Acutalibacteraceae bacterium | reverse complement strand
CTCTTATCTGGTGAGTTCTGCCTGTAAGTAATTCAATTTCAATAAGTGAAAGACCGTTTTTAGAAGATAATACTTTGTATTTAGTAGCAATCTCTTTACTGTCGCTTGTTTTCTGACTTGAAACATAAACCTTGTTTTGTTTTTCGTTTTTCTGAAGATAGTCCTTCAAAATACCTTCTTTTTGCTTTGGTGTACCAATAACCACGCAAAGGTAAAGCTTGTGTAATTCGCGTTGCTTTAATTTTTCGTTAAGTATTCTTAATGCTTCGGCATTTTTTGCGGCTATTATAATTCCGCTTGTGTTTCTGTCAATTCTGTTGACTAAAGCGGGTGTGAAGCTCATCTCATCATCTGGCAGATATTCTTTCTTCTCATAAAGATAACGCTTTATTCTTGAAATAGCGGTATCGTTATATTCGCCTTCGTTTGGGTGAGAAAGCAGCCCTTGTGGTTTATCACAAAGTAAAATATTTTCGTCTTCATATACAATTTTAAGTGATTTACCTGCACTTAAAAAATCATATTTCGGTTCTTTACTACCGAAAAATTCATCGTTAATATAAAGTGAAATAACATCGTTTTCCTGTAATTTATAACTTATTTCACCGCGTTTACCATTTACCTTTATTCTTTTGCTTCTTATGTATTTGTACATAAGTGATTGTGGTAAAAGCGGAAAAGATTTTGTAAGATATTTGTCGAGTCTTTGACCTGCGTCATTCTTTTTTATTGTGAATTCTTTCATCTTTTATCAATTTCCTCTTTAATATCTTTTAATTTTTTGAAACGGCGACTGACTGCAGAACGCGAAAGGGGAGTTGACATCATTTTACCGAGTTCATCAATAGATGCTTCAGGGTTTTCGAGTCTTAAAGTGCAAAGTTCAGCTAAATCTTCAGTCATATCAGTTAATTTGATTTTAGAGAGAATGTACTCTATAAGTTCAATTTGTGCAATGCCTGCTTCAATTGTTCTGCTTAAATTCGCCGCTTCAAAATTTGTGCGACGATTAATTTTGTTTTTTACTTGTTTCATCGCTCTTGTTTACATTAAGAAAAAGAATGACTTTGTAGCGCCGATTTTACCAATGCAATCTTCAATTGCTTCAGACTCTTTACAATAAACGAGTTGTGTACTATTTCTTACAATAGTTTTCATATTTAAGTTTATTTCTTTTAAAACTGTTAAGAATTCTGATGCCAATTTCATTCTTGATATATTGAATTCAAGATGATATTCTTTTTCAGGGTTTGTTATATTACCGCACACCAAAAAAGCACCACGTACAAATGCGGAGTAACAACAGTTTTCTTCTTCGTCAGTATTTTCAAAATTCCCGAAATTAATAGAAAGTGAAATTTCTTTGCCTGTGTATCCGAAAAATTCAAGTATTTTTTTTCGGTCTTCTTTTTTGTCGATTCTGACTTTATGATTACCCGCCTTTGAGTAAGCTATGACAGGGGATACACCAGTCAATTCACAAATTAAATTGCAGTATCTCATAGCAACGCAGTTAAGTTCTGTCATAAACGAAATATCGGTTAATGAAAAACTTCTACCAAAAATGAGCATA
>JAZNCY010000340.1:0-7798 GCA_045587825.1 Acutalibacteraceae bacterium | reverse complement strand
ACAGCTATGAATAACTGTTTACAGGAGGACCCAACCTTCTATGAAAAGGTTCTTTTATATGATGCAGGTCAGAATGTTACTTTTACAAAAACACAGTCTGAATTTATTGAGATAAGTAAAAATATAACTATCTCTCCTGTTATTGCTTATGGTACGTTATTTGTCTCTATTGCAATGAAAATTTTGTTAGGAATGTTTGCAACAAGACTTTATAAAGAAAAGCTTACAAAAAATATTGAAAAAGCAAAAAAATTGTCTTTAGATGATGGACAATTAAAAAATTATCTAAAGAGTAAATATGGCGTAACACCTATGTTTGTGGCGATTATTGCAGGTTTTATTGAATACACATTTTTCGGAAGATTTTAAAATAAAAGCAAGTGAAAAAGAGAGCGATTTTTAAATGAAAATTAAGTTTTATGGTACTGCAGCAGCAGAGGGTTTTCCTGGAATGTTTTGTTCTTGTGAAACGTGTGAAAAGGCAAGAAAAGCTGGTGGAAAAAATATAAGAACTCGTTCACAGACTGTCATTGACAATGAATTGATGATAGATTTTTCTGCAGATTCTTATCTTCATACTCTTAAATATGGTCTTGATTTAAGAACAATAAAAGCGTGTCTTTTAACCCACGGTCACGACGACCATTTTTACCCTTATGACTTTCATTACAGAGCATATGGTTATGCATATTTTATGAATGAAAATGAAAAAGAGCCTTTACAGATTTACTCAACAAAAGCTTCTATAAAAGACTCTTTACATATTATAGATGACACAAAAAAACGTGATGAAAAATCAGTAAACTGGAATGAAATTGTACCTTTTAAAGCATACGAAATTTTAAATTATAAGGTAACACCATTAAAGGCAGACCACGCAAAAGAATTAGACCCTGTTATTTATATTATAGAAAAAGATGGCAAATCAATTCTTTATGCTCATGATACTGGTTACTTTTTAGATGAAACCTGGGAATACATTGAAAAAAGTAATATTAAATTTGATTTTGTTGCGCTTGATTGCACATCTATTCTCAATGAAAATGCTTATAATAACCATATGGGTTTAAAAGCTTGTTGTGATGTTAAAGAAAGACTTTTAAAGAAAAATGCAACAGAAAACACAGTTTTCTGTCTTCATCATTTTTCTCATAATGGTAAGCTTATTTATGACGATTTAGTACCAGTTGCAAAAGAACTTGGTTTTGAAGTTACTTATGATTCAGCAGAATTTGTTATAGGAGAATAAAAATGGCAACACCTCTTGCAGACAGAATCCGTCCACAGACTATTGATGAAATGGTCGGGCAGGAACACCTGATTGGTAAAAACAAACCATTAAGAAATATAATAGAATCCGGTACAGTGCCAAATATGATTTTTTATGGTCCTTCTGGTACGGGTAAAACTACCCTTGCAAGAATGATTGCAAAAAAGACCGACAGAACTTTAAGAAAATTAAATTGTACTACTGCTTCTACTCAGGATATAAGAGATATTTTTGATGAGCTTAACACCTTTAATTCTCCTAATGGAATTCTTTTATATCTTGATGAAATTCAATATTTCAACAAAAAGCAACAACAGACTCTTTTAGAGTTTATTGAAAATGGTTCTATTACTTTGATTGCATCAACAACAGAAAATCCATATTTTTATGTTTATAGTGCAATTCTCAGCCGTTCTTCTGTTTTTGAATTTAAGGCTGTTACACCAAAAGAAGCAGAAAAGGCTGTTATAAGAGGTTTTCAGATTTTAGCAGAAGAATATGAAGAAGAATTCGAGATAGAAGATGGAGTTTCATTACATATTGCAACTGCTTCTGGTGGTGACGTAAGAAAATCTTTAAATGCTGTTGAACTTTGTGTGCTTTCTGCAAATCCACCAAAAGAAAACGAAAAAAGAGTTATAACTTTAGAAAATGCAAAGTCCCTCACACAAAAGAGCGCTATGCGATATGACAGAGAGGGTGATGAGCATTACGATATTTTATCTGCTTTTCAGAAATCTATGAGAGGCTCTGACCCTGATGCTGCTATTCACTATTTAGCAAGACTTTTAGAGGCAGGGGATATGACTTCTGCTATAAGAAGGCTTTTAGTGTGTGCCGCAGAAGATGTTGGCCTTGCATACCCTTCTATTTTACCAATAGTAAAAGCGGCAACAGATATCGCGTTACAGGTTGGTATGCCAGAAGCAAGACTTCCTTTAGCAGATGCAGTAATTCTTGTTTGTAACTCACCAAAATCCAACACTGCTCATAATGCAATAAATGAAGCTATGGCAGATTTGCAAAAAGGAAAATCTGGCCCAATTCCACGTCAGCTTCAGAACAAGCATTTTGATGGAGATGATGCTGAGGTTAAAGGGCAGTTTTATAAATATCCTCACGATTATCCTGACAGGTGGGTTGAGCAGCAATATTTACCTGACGTTCTTAAAAACGCTCATTATTATGAGTATGGTGAAAATAAACAGGAGCAGGCGGCAAAGGAATATTGGAAGAAAATAAAAAGCAGGTGATAAAATGATAATAGTTGATTTGATATTAAGTATTATTCTCCTCTTTTTTCCAACATTTATTTTAATGGTTTATTTTATATTAAAAATAAAAGAGACTTCTAAAAAAATTAAATATTATGAAAAACTTTTTGGAGTGGTTTTTACAGAAGAAGTTTTAGAAGATATGAAAGACATTCCTCCTGAAAGTTACAATTATAATCCGGCAGTATTTGTTCCTGAATATAACGTTACTGAAAATAATACCCAGAAAGAAGATTTTACTCAGTTTCTTTTTTCTGCAGAAACTGAAGAAAGTGAAGAGGGTATTAAAGAATGAAAGAAAAAATTAAAAGCTTAGACAAAAAGAAAAAAATTATTTTAGCTGGGAGTGTTTCATTAGCAGTAATTCTTTTAATAGTTTTAATTAACGTTCTCTGGAATAAAGGAATAGAAAACGGAATTATAGACGTTTCTCTCTTACCCATTGTGTTTACAACAATAATATTTTTTATAATACCTTTTATTACAGTTATTATTTTAACAATTGTTTTTGCAAGAGAGTATTTTAAAAAGAAAAATGTTCTTACATTATATGAAAAGACATTTGGTTTAATAAACGACGAAGAGTATGATTTTTCTGTATATCAAAGTTATCTTGATGAAGATAATTAAAAATAAAATTAAAATAAAGGAGTAATTATTATGTACAATTTTCCGATTGGTGTAATTATCAACAGCTTCAGAACTGACATTCCTACAGCTGTAAAAAAAGCTGCAGAGGTTGGCGCACAAGGTATTCAGGTTTATGCAACATCTGGCGAGATGGCTCCTGAAAATCTTGTTGGTGCAAAAAGAAAAGAGTTTCTTGATTTAGTTAAATCAAACGGACTTATAATCTCTGCACTTTGTGGTGACTTAGGTGGCGGTGGTTTCTCATTTAAAGAAAGAAACCCAGAAAAAATTGAAAAGTCAAAAAGAATTTTAGACCTTGCAAAAGAGCTTGAAACAAACGTTGTTACAACTCACATTGGTGTTGTACCAAATGATAAAAATCACGACAGATATAAAGTTATGCAAGAGGCTTGCCACGAGCTTGCTGAATATGCTGACTCAATTGATGCTCACTTTGCTATTGAAACTGGTCCTGAAACATCTGCAGTTTTAAAAGAGTTTTTAGATGGACTTGGTTCAACTGGTGTTGGTGTAAACCTTGTCCCTGCTAACTTAGTTATGGTTACAGGCGATGACCCTGTTAAAGCTGTTTACAATCTTCAAAAATACATAGTTCATACTCACGCTAAAGATGGTAAGCAAATCTTCTATAAAGACCCAGAAATCATCTATGGTATGAAGCAAGAGGTTATTGTTACTGAAGATTCATTTATGGAAGTTCCATTAGGTGAAGGTTCAGTTCCATTTAAAGAATATCTCGAAGCTTTAACAGATATCGGCTACAAAGGCTTCCTTACAATCGAAAGAGAAGTAGGAGATAAGCCAGAGGTAGATATTCGTGCAGCGGTAGAGTTTCTTGAAGCACTTAAGAAATAATTCGGAATGCGTAATTCGGAATTCGGAATTATTGGAAACGCTTCGCGTTTGATTGTAAACAATAATCAATAAAAAACAGTTCACCCTATCATTTAAAGTTGGATTTAGTACCGACTAAAAATGATAGGGTGACTTTATTTTTTCTATTATAATTGCGTCGCAGACCCTTTAATTCCGAATTACGAATTATGCATTCCGAATTAATTTTATTTACCCATAAGCTCAAGTGGTTCAACTATTTCGCCGTTATGAGTGATTTCAAAATGAAGGTGTGCGCCTTCTTGCTTTTCACAAGGAATTTCACCAAGATATCCAATAATATCTTCACTGTTCACAGAGGAATGCTCTTTTACATTAAGTGTATCTTTATTAAGACCACAGTATTTTGCTGTAACACCATTGCCGTGGTCAATTAAAACACAAGTGCCAAAAAGGGTGTCTTCATAAATAGAAATAACCTCACCATAAGAAATTGCAACAACTGCACTACCAGCTTCACCAGAAAAGTCAATTCCGTTATGTGTTCGCCAATCACCAAGAGTTTTTGAATAAACAGGATTCATATTACTGTAATCTTTAATAATCTGGTTTCCAAAAGGTAAACAGTAATAATCACTGTATGGTTTATTATATTTATCTTCTGTTGTAGTTTTTTCTGTTTCTTTTCTTGTGTCAGGTACATCTGTTAAGTTTTGCCTTACAGTTTCTTCAATAATAATTTTTTCTGTTGTAATTTGTTTTTCTGTTGTACTGTTTTCAAGACTGCTTATATTACCAAGACTTTTTTCAGAAGAAATTTTAGTAAACATTAAAGCAGCAATTGCAATAATAAAAGTGAATGCATAAGCGATTTTAAATTTTTTGTTGTTTGTCATTTTCTTTTGATTATTATCCATAACATAAATTCCTTTCGATTATAAGTAATATTTATGTTATTGACAGAAATTTTAAAAATATTCAAATAAAAAAGAAAACAACGACTGAGGGGACAGTCGTTGTTTTCCGGCGCCAGTATAACACTCAAACGCCTTGGTTTACTTGAGGAGGGGTCAATCCTTAATTTAACAATCAAGGATAAGTAACTAATACTCGGGTGCGGCTCCCTTTCTTAGTACGAGTTTAGTATAAACTATATTTATTAATAAAAAATGAATTAGTTAATAATAATATGATAAAAAAGGTTAACAAAATGTTAAATGAAATATATATGTTTCACGGGAAACAAAGTAAAAGTGTTTCACAAGAAACAAAAAATATGTTTCACACAAAACTTAGTGTTTCATGTGAAACATATTAATTTAAATTATTATTTATTAATCTTCGTCGTCATCAGAGATATTTGCTTCTTCAATAACCTTCTTAGCTATTGCTTCTGGTGCATCTTCGTAACGAGCAAATTCAAGTGTGAATGAGCCACGACCAGCAGTAACAGAACGAAGTGTAATTGCAAAGTCACCCATTTCAGCCATAGGAACTTCAGCAATAAGCTCTTGCATTTTTGGTTGGTCTGCAGGAGCCATACCTAAAACTCGACCACGGCGTTTGTTAACGTCGCCGATAATATCACCTAAGTAATCATCTGGAATGAGAGCCTTTAATGTTCCGATTGGTTCAAGAATTGTTGGCTTTGCTTCAGGAATTGCAGCCTTAAATGCAAGACGTGCAGCCATTTTGAAAGCCATTTCTGAAGAGTCAACTGGGTGGTAAGAACCATCGTGAAGACAAGCTTTAATACCAACCATTGGGTAACCAGCTATAAGACCCTGAGCTACACAATCACGGAGACCTTTTTCAACAGCAGGGAAGAAGTTCTTAGGAACTGCGCCGCCAACAACTTCGTCTGAATTGAATATAAAATCTTCTTCACCCATATATGGCTCGAAACGAATCCATACGTCACCGAATTGACCGTGACCACCAGATTGCTTCTTATGACGACCTTGTTTATCTACTACCTTACGGATAGTTTCTCTATAAGCAACTCTTGGAACAGTTAACTCTACTTCAACACCAAATTTGTTTTTGAGTTTAGTAACTATTGTATCAAGATGTTGTTCACCAAGACCAGAAAGAACTTGCTCTCTTGTTTCTTTATTTGTAACGAATGAGCAAGAGCCGTCTTCATCAGCAAGCTTTAAAAGACCAGAAGCAACTTTATCTTCTTCACCTTTTTTAACAACGTTAACTGCCATTGAGTAGCAAGGAGCAGGGAAGTTAACAGGTTCTAAAGTAACAGGTGCTTTCTGACTACACATTGTGTCACCAGTTTTAAAGCCTGAAAGCTTTGTAACAACACCAATATCACCAGCAGAAATTTCGTTAGTATCCTCTTGTTTGCCACCTTTAACAAAAACAAGCTTACCCATTTTTTCAACTTGCTCTGTACGTGGATTGAAAGGTGCAGTATCAGGTGTAATTTTACCAGCTACAACTTTAAAGAATGACATTTTACCAATGAATGGGTCAGCAACAGTTTTAAAGCAGATTGCTGCAAGGTTGCCGTTTTCATCACAAGCAATATCTTCTTCACCTTTTGGTGCGGGAGCAAGCTTTGTAATACCATTGAGAAGTAAATCAACAGCGTCAGTTGTGTAACCAGAGCAAGCATAAACAGGAACAACTGTACCATCGTTAACACCTTTAGAAAGACCAGCAACGATTTCATCGTGTGTGAATTCTTCGCCATCAAAGAATTTCATCATAAGGTCATCATCAGCAGTAGCAACAGCTTCTGTGAATGCTGCGTGGATTTCGTTTATTCTTGCATCATCAGGAATTGGACACTCTGTTGCTTTTCCATCAGTGTATTTAAAAGCTTTATTCTGTAAGAAGTTAACGTAGCAATCAACCTTGTTTCCTACCATATATGGAATAACAACAGGACAAATCGCTGTGCCATATCTAACCTTAAGAGCATCGAGTGTTTTGTAGAAGTCTCTTTCTTCGCCATCACACTTTGAAACTGCAATAATTTTTGATTTGTTCATTTTACCAGCAGTGCTGAGCGCTTTTTCAGCACCAACATCAATGCCTTTACCAGCAGAAAAAACAACAATAACAGTTTCGCAAGCGCGCATTGCTTCGCTTCTTCCACCCTCAAAGTCAAAAAGACCAGGAGTGTCAAATATATTAATTTTTCTGTTTCTCCATTCTGTGAAAGCCATACTTGAAGAAATAGAAACCTTTCTTCTCTTTTCTTCTGCATCAAAATCGAGAACTGTGTTGCCTTCTGCAACTCTACCTAATCTGTCAGTAGCACCAGAAACAAAAAGCATTGCCTCAGCAAGAGTTGTTTTACCTTTACCAGCGTGGCCAGTAATGGCAACGTTTCTGATGTTTTCTATAGAATATTTGCCCAAAAGAATTCCTCCCTCATATCGAGATAAAGTCAAAGCTCGACAAGTTTACATAATAAAAATATATGTCGTCAAAATACTCTGTATTTGTTATAATATCACATATTTTTTTCGTTTTCAATGATTTTTTTGATTAAAATGCGAATAGAATTTAAAATTATAGATATTTCATAAGAAAGGGGTATAGTTTTTATATAATATTTCAAAAAGGAATTTAGATTTACTGTTATTCTTAATATTTTTACAAAAATTGTAACTAAATTTTGTAAGATTAAAGATTGAAATAATAATATATTTATGGTATTATGAATTAGAATATGAAATTATACTCGGGGTTTTCTCGAAATTTATATTGGAGGCAATACTTATAATGGATAACAAAGTAAATCCAA
>JAZNCY010000339.1:0-39783 GCA_045587825.1 Acutalibacteraceae bacterium | reverse complement strand
TTATAAATAGATAGTACCATAATAAAAGCAGCATAGCAAGAAATAAAATTTTTATTGCAATTTGAATTTTATATGTTAGAATGAAACTTATAAAGGATGAAAGTAGGAAGACTTATGACATTCAGAACGTTTAAATGGTTTTCTCAAGTGGTGTTTTCACTTTTGAAGCTCATTCCAAAAATGAAAAAGGGCGTTAAGCTCAAAAATACGGGTGATATAGCTACATATAAACCATTTGTAGATGAAGAATTGAGAAAGTGGTTAAATCCGTTAATGAAATCAGCAGGTGTTGATTTTTTAGTTAAAGGTAAAGAAAATATTCCTGAAGATGAAGCCGTAATTTATGTACCTAATCATCAGGGACTTTTCGATATGCCTGCACTCATTTTAAATACACCTACACCTTGTGGCTTTATTGCAAAGATTGAGCTTAAAAAGGTTCCGATTGTAAGAACGTGGATGTGGCTTCTTGACTGTGTATTTATTGACAGACAAAACAAACGCGAAGCAAGAGTAGCAATCAAAGAGTCAATTGAGCTTATAAACAAGGGCAGAAGTATGGTAATCTTCCCTGAGGGTACCCGCTCAAGAGATGGTGTTCCGTTGCCTTTTAAATCAGGCGTTATGATGATAGCTAAAGAAACAAAGGCAAAGATTGTTCCTGTTGTACTTGAAGGTATTATAGACAGATTTGAGGGTACAGGAAACATCACACCAGGTACGGTTAAGGTAACATTTTTACCAGCTATTGAAACTGAAAATCTTTCAAGAGATGAAATGAAAGCGTTACCTGAAGAAATAAGACAAAAAATTGTTGCAGTTTTAAAAGAAGACGGCGCAATTCCAAGTGATGCAGAATAAAATAGTCGGAGTAGTTAATTCTACTCCGATTTTTTTATTTTTTAAATAAAATAATTCCACCAATGGCAAGAAGAATTCCTACAAGCTTGGTCCATTGAAAGCTTACCTTTTCCACTCCGAAAAGTCCAAAAAGTTCAATTAAATATGCAACTAAAACCTGTGCAGTAACAATAATCATAACAGCTTCTGCTGGTCCTAAATTGGACATACTACGAATAACAGTGTAGGTAATAAGAGCACCCATTACGCCACCTAAAAGCATATATTTATTCTGAATAGTAAAAAGCGAAGCGAAATTGCCGTCACGCCCTGTAAAAAGCCAGGCAAGAATACAAACTATAAATGCAGTTAATTGCACAAAAGAAGCCGAAACCCATATTGAAGTCTGTTTTGTAACTCCTTCGTTGAATACGCCTTGTAAGCTCATTAAAGCGCCTGAAATAATAGCAGTTATAATACCCATAAAAAATCACCCGTTAATATTATTAACGAGTGAAATTTTTTTATTAGTAAAATTTTATCTTTCTTCTCTGAAGTAGTTAAGACCAAGGCTTTGTGGTGGTTGACTGTTTTTGCTGTCACGGATACTTGTGAAAAGAAGAACAATAACAGTAACAATGTAAGGGAGCATCTTGAAAATTTCTTTTGTTTCAATCGCAAAGCCCTGAATATATGTGCTTACAATGTAAAGAGCACCAAAGATAATTGAGCCGATAATAGCAAGGTTTGGCTTCCATACAGTGAAAATAACAAGTGCAATAGCAAGCCAGCCAATAGCATCAATGCAGTATTCCCAGTTTCCGTTGAGGTAGTCCATAATAAATGAAAGACCACCAAGACCAGAAATACCACAACCAATGCAGGTTGCAGCGTATCTGTATTTAGAAACGCTTATACCAGCAGCATCAGCAGTTGCAGGGTTTTCACCAACAGCTCTTAAATGTAAGCCGATTTTTGTTTTATTTAAAACAAATGCAGAGAGTAAAGCAATAATAATTGCAAGATATATTAAAATACCATGAGATAAAAATATCTGACCGAACCAGCCTAAATCATCTGCAAAAGAAAGGTGAGCAGTAAAGTATTTGCTACCCTTTGAGAAAATAGGTGTTGTGTTTGCAATTAAAAAGTCAGAAACACCAACGCCAAAGGTGGTAAGAGCAAGACCAGTAACGTTCTGGTTAACTCTTAATGTAACAGTTAAGAAGCAGAAAATAACACCCATTAAAGCAGAACCAATTAACGTTGCAAAAATAGGAAGAATAACTGCAACAACCGGGTTTATATTGAATACACCAACTGCTTTGAAATAAAGATATTCTGCATAGCATCCGCAAGCGGCACCTACACACATAACACCAGGTGTACCAAGGTTTAAGTGACCAGATTTTTCTGTAATAGTTTCACCGGTAGAGCCTAAAAGGAAGGTCATACCAAGGCGAATTGCACTGACAAGAAAGGCTAACATTATTCATTCTCCTTTCTGTGCTTTGAAAATACAATTTTGTATTGAAGGAAAAATTCACAGCCTATAATAAAGAAAAGAATAATTCCTGTAACAATATCTGAAATAGAGCTTGAAATTCTGAACTGAGAAGAAACCTGCTCAGCACCACGCTCAAGGAATACTATAAGGAATGATGTAAGAATCATAACAATAGGGTTGAATTTTGCAAGCCAGGAAACCATAATTGCGGTAAAGCCTCTTCCGCCAGCAGTAGTGGTGCTTATTGTGTGGTCGGTACCACCAACTAAAAGAAGACCAGCAATACCACAAAGCGCACCAGAAATAATAAGAGTTCTTATTATAACTTTTTTAACGTTAATACCAATGTATTTTGCTGTGTTTTCACTTTCACCAACAACAGAGATTTCGTAGCCCTGTTTACTGTGCTTCAAGTAAATATAAACCATTATAGTTAAAACAGCAACAATAATTATATTAAGTAAATATGGCTTGTCTGCTAAAACAGGGAGACCATATTCTGGCATAGGAGTTAAAACACCTGAGCCACTTTTAACAAATTTTTTGAGGAAATATGCAATAAGCTGAATAGCAACATAGTTCATCATAAGTGTGAAGAGTGTTTCGTTTGTGTTCCATAAAGCCTTTGCAACTGCAGGGAGAAGTGCCCAGACAATACCAGCAAAAATACTTGCGGCAATCATAGTTATTAAAAGTACTGGTAAGCTCATTTTGTCGCCGAAGAACATCATAACAGCAACAGTTGCAAGACCGCCTACAAGTACCTGACCCTCAGCACCAATGTTCCAGAATTTCATTTTAAAAGCTGGAGTAACAGCCAATGAAACACAAAGAAGCATAGAAAGTTGCTGAAGTAAATTCCAGATACGGTTTGAAGAGCCAAAAGCACCCTCAAACATTGCCTTGTAAATCTCAATAGGGTTTTTCTGAGTGAGTAACATAATAACTACCGCAGAGAGCAAAAGTGCAATAACAATAGCGCCTGCACGTACACCCAATGCACCATACCACGGGAGTGGTTCTCTTTTTACAATATGGAAAAGAGGAGAACGAGTTTTATTTTCAGTTTTTGCCATTATTCATTCTCCTTTCCTTGTTTCGTTTTAGTCATAAGTAATCCTAATTCTTCTTTTTTAGTGGTTCTGCCGTCAACAATACCAGTAACTCTACCACCGCTGAGAACAAGGATTCTGTCACAAAGGTCAATAAGCACGTCGAGGTCTTCACCAACGAAGATAACTGCAACGCCTTTTTCCTTTTGCTCAGTTAAAAGATTATATATTGTGTAAGATGAGTTGATATCAAGACCACGAACAGGGTAAGCCGCCATTAAAACAGTAGGAGAAGCGGCAATTTCACGACCTACAAGAACTTTTTGAACGTTACCACCAGAAAGTCTCCTTACAGGAGTGTTAGCGTCAGGGGTTACAACATTAAGCTCCTTAATGATTTTGTTTGCTAAATTTTTAGGTTCTTTTTTCTGCAAGAAGAAAGAATGACCTTTTTTATAGCTTCTGAGCATCATATTATCTGTAATGCCCATATTACCAACAAGACCCATACCGAGTCTGTCCTCAGGAACGAAAGAAAGTCTTACGCCTAAGTTTCTTATTTCAATAGGAGTTTTGTTTCTTAAATTTTCCTCTTTGTCAGTTTTAGGGTCGTGGTAAATAACCTCACCACCAGAAAGCTTCTGGAGACCTGCAATAGCCTCTAAAAGCTCGCGCTGACCACTGCCAGAAATACCAGCAATACCGAGTATTTCGCCACTTTTTGCTGTGAATGAAATATCGTCAAGAACTTTAATTCCATCAGAATTGTAGCAGTCAACGCCTTTAATCACAAGTCTGTCAACAGCGTTTTTAGGTTCGCTTCTTTCAATATCAAGGCTTATTTTTTCGCCAACCATCATTTCTGTAAGGCTTTGCTCAGTAGCATTTTTTGTTTCTACTGTACCTATATATTCACCCTTACGAAGAACAGAAACTCGGTCTGAAATTTCAAGAACTTCGTTTAATTTGTGGGTGATAATAATAATAGCCTTGCCATCATCTCGCATTTTCCTTAAAACGTTGAAAAGCTTGGTGATTTCTTGCGGAGTTAAAACTGCAGTAGGCTCGTCAAGAATTAAAATATCGGCACCTTTATAAATAACCTTTACAATTTCAATCGTCTGTTTTTCAGAAACAGATAAATCATAAATTTTCTTGTTAAGGTCAATCTGGAAGCCGTATTTATCACAGGTTTCTTTGATTTCCTGTTGAGCTTTTTTTATGTTGAATTTTTTGTTTCTCATACCGAGAACAATGTTTTCAGTACCCGAAAAGACGTCAACGAGCTTAAAATGCTGGTGAATCATACCGATTTTAAGGTCAAAAGCATCTTTCGGTGAGCGGATTGTAACTTCCTTGCCATCTACTAAAATAGAACCTTCATCAGGGAAGTAGATGCCAGAAATCATATTCATAAGAGTGGTTTTACCACTACCATTTTCGCCTAAAATAGAAAGAATTTCACCCTTTTTAACAGAAAGATTAACATTCTTGTTAGCAACAACACTACCAAAAGTCTTTGTAATATTTCTGCATTCGAGGGCGATATTATTTGAGTTGTTCAAGTAAACACCAACCTTTTATTGGAATTAAGAATTTAGAATTGAGAATTAAGAATTTTGGGTCTGCGACACTATTGTAACAACGGCTTGTAGAACCAGTTGGATTGTTGTTTCATTTGTGGTTTGCGAATTTAAAAATTAAAGTCTATGTCGTTCTTTTGTGGTTTTGACGATTTGAGCTAAAATATTTTCAATTTCAGTACAATCATTTAATAATGATTTGCCTTGTTCTATTGTTAAGTAGTTTGTTTCGGTTAATAGTTCAATCCAATATTTAGATTCCAAAGTTTCTTTTAGTGCGATGTTTAATTTGTTTACAAAATCAGCGTTACTCTGTGCAGCTTGTGATTCAGCTACATTTGCACCAATACTTGTACCACTTCGCAGTAGTTGTTTTGATAAGATGTATTCGCTTTTTTCCTCATTTAAATATTTGTAAAGGTTAACAATTCTTATTGCGAATTTATAACTTTTTTCTTTTATAGGATTTCCCATTATAGTCTCCTTGGAAGTATATATAAAACATAATTTTATAAACAAACTATAAACGAAACAATGGATTAATTGTTAGAAAAATATAATTACGGCGTAGCCCCACAATTCTTAATTCTCAATTCTTAATTCTCAATTCAAACAATAGGCAGATTTCTCTGCCTATTGTTTTAGAAAAATTAGAATTTTTCGTTGAGAAGCTTAATACCATCAATTTTAACATTGAAGTAAGGTGCTGAACGTTCAGCTGATTCATCGAAGTAGCCATCCTTCACAGCTTCTGTATCAGGTGTGAAAGCAGCGTCTGTATCAACGTCAGCCATATAAGTTGTTAAAGCTTTACCGTCAACTGTAAAGTTCTTTGTATCAAATACCTTAATAGTACCAGTTTTGAAGCCTGTAATAGCTTCTTCAACTTTTGCTATAGTACCTTCAGCAATAACATCCTGGTTAAGACCTGTAAGAACAACAGAACCTTCAGCGATGCCACCGCACCAGTCAGCAGCAATTTCGTCACCCTTGTTTACACAAGCGATGATGTAGTTGAAGTAAGGAGCCCAGTTAATAGCAGAAGAAACTAAGAATGTTTCTGGGCAAGATTCATAAGTACTGCCGTTGTAAGAAACGTTAGGAACACCTGCGGTTTCACAAGCAGAAGGAGCACCCATTGAGTCAGCGTGCTGGCTTATAAGAACACATTTGTTGTTGATAAGAGCTTCAGCAGCATTCTTTTCTTCAGTTGGGTCGTACCAAGAACCTGTGAACTGAACTTCCATAGTTACTGTTGGGCAAACTGATTTTGCACCAAGATAGAATGATGTGTAACCAGACATAACTTCAGCGTATGTGAAAGCACCAACATAACCCATTTTAGCCTGGTCTGCAGTAATTGTGCCAGCTTCAATCATTTCGTTAAGCTTCATACCAGCAACAATACCTGCTAAATATCTGCCTTGGTAGATGTTAGCAAAAGCGTTGTGATAGTTTTTGAGGCCTTCTGTGTGAGCCTTAGTACCAGTAGCGTGGCAGAATTCAACGTTAGGGAATTCTTTAGCTGCTTTAATCATAAAGTCTTCGTGACCAAATGAGTTAGCGAAAATAATGTCGCAACCCTGATTAACGAGGTCTTTAGCAGCTTCGTAGCATTCGTTACCTTCAGGAATGTTAGTCTTGATGATAACTTGTTCGTTTGTGAGACCTAAAGCAGCCTGAACGCTGTTAGCAGCATTGAGGAAGTTGAGGTCATAAGTTGACTGCTCGTCGTGTAAGCAGATGAAACCGATTTTGAAATCTTCTTTGATTTCATAATCTTTTGTGATTTCAGGAGCTGGGAGTGGAGATTCACTCATGCCGAGCATTTTGGGCTCGTCTTGGTCACCAGTGCCGCCGCAAGCAGCTAAAACACCAATAGCAAGTACAAGAACAAGCGCAAGTGCGATTACTTTTTTCATTGGAATTACCTCCGTTTGAAATAAATTTATCTAAAAATGCAAACGCATTTTGAGAACTGATTACTGAGGAATTAGGAATTAGGAACTAGGAATTAGTTTCAGATAGTTCATTTTCCTAATTTAGTTATTAATGAATTTATCATTTTGTTTACTTCTGTTATTAAACCGAAAATTTCTTTTACATCATTATCGTTAAAAAATTCCAACATCACGCCTATGTTGAGTTGTGTTTCAAGTTCAAAAAGTGAACCACGAGAAATATCTAAAAATCGTATATATTCTGTCTTGGATTTTCTTCCGTTTCCTTCAGCAATATTAGAAGGAATGGAAATAGCCGCTCTCCGCATTTGGTCAGAAAGAGCATAGGTTTCTTCTTTGGGCAATTTTCTTATTAGTAAATAGGTTAATTTTACTAATTCCATAGCTTTTTGCCACAAAATCAAGTCTTTGTAAGTTGTTACGCTTTCCATTATAACACCTATTTCCTAATTCCTAATTCCTACTTCCTGAAACTAACCCCGTTAGTTTCACTCATAGAGTCAACTATCGCAAGCGACTGAAGCTCAATTCCCATCTCACGAAGTTTTTTGCCGCCATCCTGAAAGCCTTTTTCAATTGCAATACCAATTCCCACAAGGTTTGCTTTTGATTGCTTTAAAATATCAAGAACAGCAAATGCGGCATTACCGCCAGCTAAAAAGTCATCTATAAAAAGAATATTGTCGTTTTCTGAAAGATATTTTTTAGAAACTATCATTTCGTAATCTTTACCGTGAGTGAAAGAGTGGCTTTTTGCTTTGTAACAATCATCGCCAACGTTCTTGTGGCTGGATTTTTTAGCGAAAACTACAGGAACATTAAAATATTTTGCTGCCATAACAGCAATAGCAATACCTGAAGATTCGACAGTTAAAATTTTGTTTATGCCTCTATCTTTAAAGAGTTCATAGAACTCCTTGCCCATTTCGTCTAAAAGATTAACATCAATCTGGTGGTTTAAGAACATATCAACCTTTAAAATATCAGTGCCAATAACTTGCCCATCTTGTCTTATTTTATCCTCTAAAAGCTTCATTTTTCAGCCACCTTATTTTTATACAAATATACATCTTGATTATATAACAAAATTCGACAGTTTGCAAGAAAAATTTAGTTGTTAGGTGTTAGGTATTAGTTGTTAGCCAATAGCCATCCCCAACACCTGACATCTAAAATCTAAAATCGTAAATTTAACCAAAAAACCACCCTTAATTTTGTATATCTATACACATCCGATTTATTGACTTTTTAAGGAAAATGATGTAAAATGAAATCAACCATAAGGTTGGGGTAATGGGGCAATTCTGTCTATTTGTATGGTGGTTTCTATACTATTATATATAGGCATTACTGCGAAACCCCTTTGGACCGACTTCGTGGTTAGTAAGTTGTTTAAGAAAGGTTCTATTAATTTTCTTGCAAAATGGTCAGGTTTGCAGTTCTTTAAGAAAGTCAATTTTATTCAATTTACTTTTATCACTTTAAGTCAGGTTCTCTTTACGGGGAATCGCGGCGAAAAGAATTGTTTTAAGCAGTGTTCCTTTAAAGCTGCTTAATGGCGACCCAAAGCCTTGTTACAACTGGTGCGTGGTTGTAACGGACAATTCATTAGCGCACGCGTATTTTTGTATTGGCGTACTAAAAATATGATGGAGGAAAAACTTTATGAAACAATCTAAAAAATTATTAAGCATTTTCTTAGCTATGCTTATGTTACTTGGTACAGTTTCTGTTATCGGTAATGCAGGTTATACTAAAGCAGAAATGGCTTATGACTCAGTTGACAATCCTGCTCCTACATATCAACAGGTTGTTACACTTGTTCTTGATGTTCTCGATCAGGACGTTTTATCAGGCATTGATGTTGATATCGATATTTTAGGTATCAAAATCAGCCTTACTTCTGTTGACAATGTGTTTGCAACTCTTGACTCTGTTGATGGTATCAAGGGACTTGCAGGTGGTGACCTTAAAAAACTTAACTTTGATGCTGTAGATGGCAAACAAACACGTGCTAAAACAGGTGACTTACAGCTCGTTTACAATCTTCTTCAATTCCTTGCAGATAACTCAAGTATTCTTGGTAAAGCTGCTTATGGTCTTGATGGTGGCGACGGTATTGACTTAGGTCTTGTTGGTTCATTCGTTGACCTTGGCGATATCAATGACATCGTTGGCGACCTTCCTGGCTTCGCAACAAAGATGGTTTACGATATGCTCATCTATGGTTCATACGATGCAAACGGCAGATTTGATAAAGATGCTGAAGAACACGGCACTCTTCCAACTGACGTTGACTCACTCGATGAAATCATTAACGTAGCAGTTACAGGCCTTCTTACAAAGCCACAGAATTATACTTGGGAACCAACAGGTCAGACAGACGCTAACGGCAACCCAATTACAAAGAAAGTATGGGATATGAACTCATACATTCTTGATGCTTCAAAAATTGAAGGTAAAGATTTAACTCTTACAAACAATTCAGTATTCTCTCTTCTTGACAGCCTTCTTCAGATTGCTTATGAAGATTTCGGTACAGTTTTCCTTAACAACGACCTTAAGAAAAACTTAATGAGAGCTTTAGGTGCTGATTTTGTAACTCTTGACGAAACAGTAGATGCTGCTGAAATTGCAAAAATTACAAAAGCAGGTACTGGTTATATTGACGTTGCAACTGCTTCAGCTGATAAAGTTGCTTTAGTTAAAAACTACTTCTGCAACGCTCAGATGTGGAAGGTTGATGGCACTTGGTACTACAGAGGCTACAAGACTGTAGAAACAGGTGAGGTTGATGCTGAAGGTAATGCAATTACAGTTAAGAAAGATATTTTCCAACGTGCAAACATCGGTGGAACAGATTCTCTCTTTAACCTCGTTAACTGGGATTACAACCTCACAGGTGACACTCTTGATTTCGATACATTAATTCCAAAGTATGGTTCAATCATTGGTTGTCTTAACCACCTTATCTACGTTCTTTTCGATAACGCTATTAATTTTGACGTTCTCGGTATTAAAGTAACAGATATCTGGAAAGATGGCGACAACTCAAACTTCAATGAAAACCTTATGACAACAGCTAAGTTCCTTCTTAAGAACTTCACATTTATGTTCTTCGGCAGAAACGAAGCTTATGTTGATCTTAATACATTTAAAGCAAAACCAGAATTTGTTGCAAAAATTGATTCATTCAGCAACGATGCAGCTGGCAGAGAAGGTCTTATAGCTTATATGCTCCTTCCAATGCTTGGTGACGTTTTACCACAGCTCGTTTATGATGTGGATATGTTCACAGATGGTCTTCAAATTGAACAGACAGCTGTTCTTCTCGTTAGAGAATTCCTTTCAGACCTTACACCACAAATCAACTATGACGATCAGATTTTTGCAGACGCTTCTCTTAAAACAGGCAGAAAGTTCCAGACTAAGACTTCTGCACAGTGGATTGAGCTTCTTCTTAATATGGGTCTTGATTTAGGTGCTACTTACCTTGATAATATCTGCAACATCGCTCTTGATGCTGCTACACTTAAACAAGTTAAAGAATATGCTGTTGCTGCTGGCCACCCAGCTTATATGGGTGTTCTTGAAGAAATCGTTGACTATGCAGTTAACTACATTGGTGAAGGTAACACAAGTATTCTTGCTGGTTGCGACCCAACAACACTTAACTCTGTTCGTTGCGTAACAGCTTATGATTATAAGACAGACAAAGTTACTGTTGCTAACAACTATGCAGGTAATGCATTCACAATTCTTTCAACAATTCTCAATAAGCTTCTCCCACTTGGTCTTCTTTGCAACGTATCATCAGCAGACTTTGCTCTTGATGTTAAGATGGTATTTGACAGACTTATTGACGTAATTGATGACCTTGACCTTGAAGTTCTTCTCGGTACATTCGGTAGAAATGGCAGAGATGACAACCTTCTTGGTGCAACAAATATTGTTAACCAGCTTCTCGATAATCTTATTAACAGACTTATCTCTGTTATATTTGGCAAGAAACTCTTCCCTGTAACATCTTCACTCAATGCAGCTGTTACAAAAGCAAACATCAAACAGATTCTTATTAACCTTCTTACAGGTCTTAATGGTGTTAAAACGGGTCTTCTTCCAAACGCACTTCCAATAGTTGCAGCTTTCGTTGATGACTGGGGTTCAGAACAGGCTCTCCGTTCACCAACACTTAACATTGGTGAAACAACAAGAGCAGATGGTGGTTCTCTCAACTACACAGTAACTCTTACTAACGGTTCTCGTGGTATCTGGCGTGGTTATATGAAAGACGGCGCTCGTGCTCAGGACGAACAATATGCATACGAGGTTACTTCAATTGAATCAGCACAGAATCGTTTAACAATCGGTTCAGGCTGGTCAGGCAAGCTTGACTTCGGTACTTCAAAAACATTCACTATTTCAGGTACAGTTCCTGCAGAAGGTATTGCTGACAAGCTTACAGTTAACTACAAGGTTTACGACGAAGATGGTCAGGCAATGGATGGCGGTAAGACTTATCAGAAATCTTACTACACATATTTCTCATTTGATAATGACCAATTAAGAAATGCTCGTGAAGGTAGTAAGACTGGTAAGGGCGAAATGAATGCTTATATGCCACAAAACATCTACTATGCTGAAGAAGATCTCCCTAACATAGCTAATGATGCAATGATGGAATACTACTGTGAAAAAGATGATATGACTGGTAAATTAACAGACAGTAGTGGTACACAGAATGGTATTACTCTTAACAACATAAGCGTAACTGCACCTAGCGATGGTGGTTCTTCATACGGTGCTCCATTCACATTTAATCCGTCTGCTTACACTTCAGTAGGTCATGCTGGTGCTGTATATACATTTACTTATAAATTACACAATGGTAATAAGGACGGAAGTTACTCTTCTAAGCTCTTCGTTTACAGTGGTGCAGATTACAATCTCCTTGCTGATTTAGTTAACAACGAAGTTAGTGTTGACCGTAAAATCGGTGAGTATAAGGATGCAACCGCTTATGGTGCATACTTAGGTGCTCTTGCAAATGGTATGGCAGTTGTTTACAACCCACGTGTTGACTCTAACTTCTGGACAGATTGCTACGCTCGTTACGAAGCTCTTTCAAATGCAATCACAGCTCTTGAAGCTACAAAAATTCCAGCATCAGAACAAACAGGTGAAACAATCGGTGCTGCTGTTACAGCTCTTGAAAAAACCATTGATTCTATCCAGACTTCTCTTAATGGAAAAGACTATAGATCTCATATGCTCTACAGATGGTCACGTTATCAGGATGCTAAGAAAGATGCAGCTCATGCAAGCTACATTGTTGAAAAATACAATGCTGGTCTCCAGACACAGAAATTTGAATATGGTTCATTACCTATCTATAAAGTAACTGAACTTATTAAAGGCGATTCTTATGAAAAATACATTAAGTCACTTTATGTTGACCTTAATGAAGAAGAATTAGCAAATGCAACCAACGAATACAAAAACATTGTTAATGAGTATTCAGGTTACACTACTCTTGATATCGCTCAGATTCAGAACCTTGCAACAAGAATGTCACAAAGACTTCTTCCTCGTGAAGGTGGCGTAGTTAATACTTACCTTTCAAAAGAAATCGAATCTGCAAAAGCAGCTATCGGTACTTCACAAGGTAACTATTCAGATATGAGCTGGGCAGTTTACACTAAAGCTCTCAGTGATGCAGAAGCTGCTATGACAAGTGCTTCACAAGATACAATCTTCAATGCTAAATATGCTCTTCAGGTTGCTCGTAACAACTTAGTTACTAAAGATAACGAAGCTGATTACTCAGAACTTAAAGAACTTATTGCTCAGGCTGAAAACGCTGTTAAGAATGCTTCTTATTACAAGAATGCAGATGTTGACTTCGGTAGAGTTCTTGCAGCTCTCGGTTATGAAGTTAACGGCACAGAGATCTTCCCAGGTGCTGCTAAAGACGTAGTTGCTACATCTTACAGCAAGCACGACCAGGATGAAATCGACGATGCAGCTGATGAACTCAAAGCAGCTCTTGCTAAATTAGAGTTCAAAGACTTCGCTAATAAGAAACCTTCAGGTGTTAACACTACTGCTGTTGCAACTGGTGAACAAGATGAAACAGGTAATGCAATTACTGAAAACATCTACACTAAGAAGATTGAAGCAAAACAAGTTAAGAAAGCTGTTGCTGATGCATTAGCAGTTTCAGGCTGCACAGTTGAAGTTTCACTCGACTCAAGATATTCAGCTACAAGTGATGCTAACTTAGAAAAGATTCCAGTAGGTACAGGCGCTACAGTTACAATCCTTCAGAAGGTTGATGGTGTTAACGTTCCAGTTGCAACAATCAAACTTATCGTTGAAGGTGACGTTACTGGTGACGGTGTTATCGACGCACTTGACTGTATGATTGCTGACCTTTGCGTAAATGACCAGGCTTCACTCGATGGTATTTACCTTATCGCTGGTGACCTTCAGGCAAACAACGCAATGGATAAGGGCGACTTCTCAGCTATTGTTAACAAAGCTATTCCTGATGTAGTTGCTTAATCAGTTATCAGATATTAGATATTAGATATTAGGTTTTAGGTGGTTAGTTGTTAGTATAATTTTTGCTAACAACTAACTCCCAACAGCCAATTTGTTAAAATTAAACAAAACATTTTTATTGTTTTCTCTCATTTTTTTATTATTTGCTATTGCAATTTTCTATATATTGTATTAAAATATGAGAATGAACAATAGATGTTCTATCTATGCGAATTATTAATTCGTTAAGGAAAGAGAATTAAATAGTTCTTAAGGAGGCAATCAAATGTCCAAGAAAGTCATTGGTGGTCTTCTCGCTTTAGCTTTAGTTCTCAGCGTATTCAGCTTCTCTGTTTTCGCTGCAGGTACAGGCTATGAGACAGACACATCATACACACAGACATGGGGTCTTGCAAACAAAACAGACTCAAGTGGTTCTTACACAGTAGACGTTGTTCTTACAACAAACTACCCAGTAGGTCCTATTCAGTTCAAAATTGATGGTGTTGACAAAGTTACTAAGGTTGAAGTTGGTAGTGGTTATTATGCAGCTACTCCAAGCTACGGTGCTTCAGGTCTTGTTGTTTTAACTCCTGACACTTCTTCAAATCTCTTAGGTAAGAAGCTTTCAAATGCTGTTGTTGCAAAAGTTACTTACACATCAGCTTCAAATGGAACTCCTTCAATTAAAAATGATGTAAAATCAGCTTCTAACCCACAGGGTACTCTTATGGCTGCTCGTCTTGATGGTAGCGACTATGTAAACAGCGCTTCATTCATCGTTGGCCAGAAAGCTACAATCGTTCCACTTGGTGGCGAAATGCCAGAACCAACTGAAGCAGACCTTCAGGTTAAATCAGGTGTTACTGGTGTTGTTATTGATACACAAAAAACATTCGGTGGCGCTTATGATGGTGTTGTTTACGGTTTTGCACAAGCTGCTAACAACACATTCGCAAAAGAAGATTACCTTAAAAATTCACTTGAAGCAACTGATGGTAGTGCTATAACAATTACAAAAGGTCCAAAGGGCTATGGTACAGGTACTACTGTTTCAGTAGGTGGAAAAACATATGCAATTTGCATCTTTGGTGATGTTGATGGTAATGGTCTCATCAATACAAACGATGCTTCTTCAACTAAAGCTGCTATTAAGAGTGGCGCATTTGCTGAAAATTCACTTACAAGACTTGCAGCTAACGCTAAACTTCTTACTCAAGCAACTCCAATGCACAACATTCAAACAAATGATGCTCAGGCAATCAAGGGTCACGTTGGTAAAATCAAACTTGATTTTGCAGCTCTTGCAGCAGCACACGCATCATTCAATACAAATTATCAATAATTAAAAGGAGATATTAACAATGAAAACTTCTAAAAAAGTTTTAGGTGTAGTTCTTACACTTATCATGCTTGTTAATGTTTTTGCTGTTAGCGTATTTGCTGCATATCCAGATGATGCTGCTTGTGCTCTTATCGTTAAGACAGACAAAGATACTTATGCAGCAGGTGACGATGTTACACTTACAGTTGCAATTAAAGCTACTGCTGATGTAGGTCCTATGTGTCTTGCTGGTCAGTATGAATTAGGTTTTAATTCAGCTGCTATTCAGCCAGTTGATACATCAGACGACCTTGCAAAACACAGTTTTACACCTGATGCATTCTATGCAAGCGCTTATGACTCATCAATGTCACAGGCAATTTTCAATGATGATATCGGTAGTACTATTACTGCTGGTAATGGTTGGGATTCTTTAATGCTTGTTTGTGTAGCTGACGATGGTGCAACAGCAAAAGATTGCGCTGATACAGAAGCAACACTCTTTACAATCAAAATGAAGATTCCTGCAGATGCTGCAGATGGCACATACACAATTGGTTTCAATCGTGATGGTTATGAGACAAACTTTACAGCTTATGCTACTGATATTAATGGTGGCGGTCTCTATGGTAATGACGGTTCAGGTTTCGGCAAAACAAATATGTTCGACTTTGGTGTTGCAACATTCAATGTTGGTGCTGGCGGTTCAACAGAACCAGAACAACCAACAGTTAAAGTTAACAACCTTGAAACACAAGTTCAATGGGCTAACAAAGATGCTGGTTTAATGAACCTCGGTTTCCGTGGTCAGATTGCTGAAGGTTATGATGCAACTGCTGATAAGGACGGCACAAAAGGTCCTAACGGCGGTGACAACCTTACAAAACTTACAGAAGTAGGTTTCTACTTGAATGGTACAAAATATTCAGCATATACTATTTATGATTTCGTAAATGGCGGTTACTTCTATCGTGTTGTTGTAGGCAACGTTTCTTACGATAGCGAAACAGTATTCTCTGCACAGGCTTATGTAATGATTGATGGTCAGGAATATAAAGCTGACGCTTCATTCGAAACAACTGGTAAAGCTCAGTATGAAAGAGCAAAGGATTCAATGGGCGCAAAATAATTATTATGAATAATTATGTTTCACCAGAAATTGAAATTATTGAGTTCAGTGTAGCAGACGTTTTAACTAACTCACAAGTTGTTACCACTCACCCAGCCGGCATTAATGTTGGTGGTAATGGTGGCGATGGTTACATTGATTTTGATGATATTCTATAATATATAAGCTTGAAAGGAGAAAAATGACAATGGTTAATTACACAAAACCGGAATTAGAAATAACTGAATTCGAAATCGTTGACGTTCTTACAGTCTCCCTTTTTACAGGCTCAGGTAATGATAACTGGGACGAAGGCTGGTATTAATAACTCAACTAATAAGAAATTAGTTTCTTTAAAAAGGACTGCTACTTTGTAGCAGTCCTTAAGTTTTTGCTTTTATTAATTCTTTTAGAGTATTGAAATAGAAAAATAAAAATGATATAATCAATTAAATGTTAGCGAAGCCCTACCTTCTTTGAAAAGAGGGGGACCATTCGCCATATGAATTTAATTATAAAATGAGTTTTAAAGCGATAAATAAATTTTATCATTCTATAAATAGAAAACGGAATGGTGGAAAATTGATTTTTAATGCACGTTAGTGCAAGGATGTGAGTTCGGTTTATTAATACACTTCAATTCGTGCCCTTACGCTAAAGCGTATTCTGATATCAATTCTCCACCAAGCAAGCTTGGTCCCCCTCCTTTTCAAAGGAGGCAGGCTTCGCATTTTGTAAGTTTAACTAAAGGAGAACCAATGAAACTACAAGTTGCCGACTTAATAGTCGAATTTGAACCCAAATATAATATGATGCAAGAACGAATAAAGCAATATATTTATACAGGCGAAAAAGAACCTGATATTGTTATCAATTTAAGCGAACAATTTTTTCTTGACCGTCAGAAAGAAAATCCACACTTATCTCTTTCAGAGGTTGAGGCGATTTTTTCGGCATCATATTTCTATACAGAAATAGTTAAATTTGGTGGCGTAATGCTTCACGCTTCTTGTGTTCAATATGAAAATTACGCTTATCTTTTTTCTGCAAATTCAGGAACCGGTAAATCTACCCACACTCATTTGTGGCTTAAAAAATTCCCAGAGGCAGAAATTCTTAATGATGATAAACCCGCAATCAGATATATTGATGGAAAGTTTTACGCTTTTGGTACTCCGTGGAGTGGTAAATTTGACGAAAGCATTAACGCCAAAACAGAAATTGCTGGAATAACATTCCTTTCACGAGGAGAAAATAACGAAATAGAACGTGTAGAGGGCAATACTGTTACAATGGATTTTTTAACTCAGACAGTAAGACCTGCTAACAAAAATTATATGCTTCAATTTATGGATACTCTCGATAAAATTCTTTCAGAGGTACCTATTTATCGTCTCAAATGTAATATGTCACTTGAAGCGGTAGAAACATCTTATAACGCTATGAGTAAAGGAATAGAAAAAAATGAAAATTAACGAAAATTTTGTGCTTAAAACAATCGCTGGTGAAGCAGTAGTTATGCCAGTAGGCGAAGCAGTTAGTAAAGTAAATGGTATGATTAAATTAAACCCAACTGCAGAAGTAATCTGGAAAGCATTAGAGAAAGAAACAGATTTTGAAAGTGTAATAAACGAAGTGAAAGCTAATTGTAATGGTGTAGATGAAGCTGTACTCAGCGACGATGTAGCTGCATTCATTGAAAAATTAAGAAAACTTGGTATTTTAGACGAATAATATGAACAACAAAGTAACGATGAAAGAGCTTCTCCCATTTATTGAAGAAGCTCTTAATAATGATAAAACTTTTATAATCCCAATAACAGGCACAAGTATGCGCCCGCTTTTAATTGCAGGGCGTGATACTGTTACTCTCAAAAAATGTGAGTCTCAGTTAAAAAAGGGTGACTTGCCTTTATACAGAAGAAAAGACGGGACTTTTGTATTACACAGAATAGTTTCTGTGGAGGATAATAACACTTACACAATGTGTGGTGATAACCAGTTTTTGAAAGAAAAAGGGATATCTCACAGCCAGATTATCGGTGTTGTAACGGAAATTACCCGTAACGGCAAAACATTTTCAGTCGAAAGTAAAAAATATCAGCAATATGTAAAATTTGGACTATCCATTTTAAATATAAGATATCCATATAAAAGGCTTAGATACGGAATGCATTTGTTGAAATTAAAAATTAAAAATTAAAAATTTCGGAAACGCTTTGCGTTTGATTGTAATTATTAATTAAAGTTCTTAATATGTAGTTTCATTTCAAGGGTATCCCCAATGCGAACTTATTAGAAATGAAAAATTCAACTTACCATTATAATTAACTAATATAATGCTGACCGCAGGTCCCACAATTTTTAATTTTAAATTTTAAATTTTTAATTTCAAAAAGGGTAAGGAGTAAATATGAACGAAAAAACTAACACAACTGAAAAAAACACCGCTTCTTGCCTTGCAACAGGTGAGAGTCTTATTAAAATTATAAAAGGTATAATTGAGAATGAAAAAGTAGATATTCCTGAAAATACCGATTTCAATAAAATAATGAAATTAGCCTATGCTCACAGAATAAGTGGGTTTGTGGCGTATGCTTGCAAATATTATGAAATAGAAGAGCCATTAAAAACTAAAATGGCAACAGAAATTTATAAAACTGCTGCCCGCTACACAGCACAGGAGCACGAAATTAAAGAGCTTTCTGAAGATTTTACAAAAGCACAAATCGAACACTGCTTTTTAAAAGGCTTAAAAGTTTCTTCTCTTTACGATATTCCTGAAATGAGATTTATGCTTGATATTGATGTTTTTATAAATGCTCAGAATTACGATAATGCAATAGAGGTTATGAAGGCAAGAGGCTATGAGGTTGGCTCTGCTGATGAAAAAGACTGCTCACTCTCAAAAAAGCCTTTTCTGAATGTAGATTTGCATAAAGAATTGAAATATGACTATGATTTAGGCTACGAATTTTATGAAAATGTTAACGAGCGTCTTATATCACTTGAAAATTCTTGTGAAAAGAAAATGAGCAACGAAGAGCTTTATGTTTATCTTCTCTCACATACTGCTCACCATTTTGCAACCGGTGGCACTGGTATTAAAAGTGTAATTGACCATTATTATATTTTAAAAAATCTTTTACCAGAGTGTGATGGTCAGATTCTCTTAGAATATCTCAATATAAGTGGTTTGAAAGGTTTTAACGAAGCATTCACCAAGCTAACTAAGTTCTGGTTTATGAATGGCGAAGCTGATGAAACTATCAAAGAAATGTCAGATTACATTATTTTAAGTGGTGCTTATGGTACAGATATTAATTTCTTTGTAAACAGTGTTCTCAGAATAAGCGATAACAAAAAGAGTTATTTCTTAGAAAGATTGTTCCCAAACAGAGAAACACTCAGCTATCGTTACCCTGTTCTTAAAAAGCACAAGGCACTTCTTCCTGTATTCTGGGGTGTTAGAATTGTGAGCACTATATTTGACTTTGATCGTGTAAAAAGCGAAGCAACTGGTGTTGCAAAAGTCGAAGATGAAGTTAAAGAAAAACAAGATATTTTTCTTAAAAACGTCGGATTGTAAATTTTTGAAAAAACTCTTGTAGAACTATATTTAATGTGCTATAATAACCCGTGGTATGTTCAAACGTTAGTTATATTTTTATATAAGGTATGGTGAATTAAATGGCTTACGAAGAAAAAAACAAAGTAGAGGACAACAGTGCCAGTTTATATAGTATTATAAGACTTGTAAGTGTTATTGCTAAAAAATGGTGGTTCGTTGTAATCTTAATGGTTGTTTTTGGCTTGTTAGGTTTTATTTTCTCAAGAGTTACCTATACAGAGCAATATTCTTCTCAGATTATTTTTAACGTTTCTAACAAGGATAAAAATATTGCAGGTGCTGCTGCGACTTACATTACACAATCTGACGCCGAAGCTTCTGCTATGCTTGCTATAAACTTCAGAGAAATTCTTCAGAATGGTAATGACTTTATTACTGCTATCCGTGATAATGTTGCTGAATCAACTGGCAAGACTTATGACAAAGAATTTTTACGTGATAAAATAGGTATCAACATTATTGCAGAAAGTACACTTGTTTACGTTACTGTTACTTCTGATGATAAAGAACTCTCTAATGCAATGTCTAAGGCTATAAAGGAATGTTATTCTGATATTACAACAAGAGCATTCCCTACTGCAAACTTTACTATTGCGGATGACCCTACACCATCAAAATTGGTTAAAGATACATCTGCTCTTATTTATACACTTGCAGGTCTTGTACTTGGTGCAGGTTTAGCTGTTTTATATATCGTTATTGAGAATAAAATTAAAAATATTCTTATTTCAAGTGAAGATATCAAGAATAAATATAATGTTGACATTATGGCAACCGTTTCTAAAATTGATATGAAGAAGGCGAATATTTCAAAACTTCTTATTACTGACAGAAACGTTGGTCTTCCGTTTATTGAAACATTCAAGCTTATAAGAACAAAGCTTGAAAATACAAAGCTTAAAAAAGGCTACTCAGTTTTCGCTATTACAAGCTCTACTGAGAGTGAAGGTAAAACTACCTGCTCTGCAAACATTGCGCTTTCACTTGCTAAAAGTGGTAAATCAGTTATTCTTATTGATGCTGACTTGAGAAGACCTGCTGTTTGTAAAACACTCGGTATTACTCTCGATGGTGACAGAGGTATTTATGAAATAGTTAGTGGTCAGAAAACATTTGACGAAGCTGTTAAGTATGTTGAAAGATATAACCTTTATCTTCTTATTTCTGATACTCAGACTGTTGACCCTTCTGAGGTTCTTGCATCTAAGGGTATGGAAGCTATTGTTGCTGAAGCAAGAAAGAATTTTGACTACGTTATTATCGACTGCCCACCATCTGGTGTTGTTGCCGATGCTGCTATTATTTCAAACTATGCAGACTCAATTATTTTCGTTGCTTCTGAAGGCAGAGTTTCTCTTCCTCAGGTTGAATACGCTTTATCTGACCTTATGACTTCTAAATCAGATATCTTAGGTTGTATTTATAACTACGCTGACCCTAAATTCCTTGGTCTTAGTTCTCAGCGTCACGGTGGTTACTTCTCAGGTGCTTATGGCGGATACCATCGTCGTAGCCATTATGGTTATGGCTATGCTTACGCTAATGCATATGCATCAAGCTACCATCGTCAACACGCTCAGAGTCAGAGCACACGTTCTGGTAGTAGTTCACGTTCAGGTTCTTCTAATAGTAGTTCGCGTTCTGGTAGTTCTTCTTCAAGAACAAGCAGCTCACAATCTACAAGAAGATAGTAAAAAAGTTAATATTATAATAATGAAAACCACCTTCACTTTTTTGTGTAGGTGGTTTTTAGTTTTGAACAAAATTATGAACATTGAATTAACCACCCTGTAAGTAGGAGAATTGTGCAAGTTGATTATTTTATTTGTTAAAATATTATTAACATTTATTGATAAATAAGAAAAAAGTAACCAAAACGAGAATAAAAAGTTACAAAATTGTAATTTATAAACAAAAAATGTTCATAATTTTTTACATTTTTTTTGAAAAAGATATTGATTATTTACAAGAGTTGTAGTATGATGATGAATGAAATATACTCGAATAGGTGTAGTATGCCCAAAATCAAGTGATATTTTGGATATTTTTAACACAAATAGTGAGTAGATTTATAGTAAATATATATACCCATATATTTACAGGGGTATTACATTTTGTATTTTATTGCTGAATTCGGAGGCTTTTATTATGGCGCTTGAGTTAACAAGAAAAGGCGGGAATAAGAAAAACCCTAAGCCGCAGGTTAATATTCTCCCCAGAATTGAGGAGTTTTTCCAGAAAAATCCGATTATGAAAATCGTGGTTCCGGTTATAGGTTTTGTTATATTGGTAACCGTATTCTTACTAATAGTTTTTGGTGACAAGGTTTTAATCGAGGACCCTTCTACTGACACAGGAGTTCAGAATCCAAACTCCAACATTGTTGAGGTGCTCCCGGGTGGTAACGAAATCACCGATGAAAAAGTGTTAGAAATTATTAATAAAGACCCTCTTTCAGCTGATATTCTTGCAGGAGCAAAATACACAGGTTATGCTACCGGCTCCAGCGGTCTTAAAACTGCATTAATAGAAATCAAGAATGATATACTTGTTCTTTCTGTTGGTGAAACAGTTGGAGATTCAAGTTGGGAGGTAATTGAAATTACCGAGGATCACGTTCTTTTTAAAGCAGGCGAAGCTACTAAACGAATTAAAAGATAGCTTACAAACCATTTAATATATATTACATTTTTTAATGTACAATTTCGCTCTATTCAGGAGGACTACTTAGATGAAATTTTTCAAAAATCAAGCATTGAAAACAATAAGCATGTTTGCACTTTCAATTATTCTTCTTGTAGGTGCAGTGCTTCCGATGTCAGCAGCAGGTAGCTCAATTGATGAATATATGGCTACATACACTGTTAAAACAGGTGATACTCTTTCATCAATCGCTGCAAAATACGGTGTTACCGTTTCAAGTATTGTAAAGGAAAATGATATTTCTGCATCTTCAACTCTTTTTGCAGGTCAGATTCTTCAAATTCCTGGTGCAACATCTGTGCAAGAAGACTCAACAACCTCTTTTGGTTCTTCAAGCTCACTTTCTATGGAGTTTGAAAATGCTGACCTTGTAGGTGTTCTTGAAACAATTCTTGCTCACACAGGTTATACAATGATTTTCAAGGGAAGCACAACAACTGTTTCACTTTCTCTTCCTAAAGTATCTCCTCTTGCAGCTATCGACTACGTTCTTCGTATGGTTGATATGACTTATATCAAGCACGATAATATTATTTATGTAGGTACTGCTTCAACACTTAATGCGAGCTTTGTTGATAAACAGGCGCTTACAAAATTCTCTCTCAAATATATTTCAGTAGACACACTTATGTCACAGCTCTCAACTCTTGGCGTATCAGTTACACTTGTTAAGATGGCTGATAACAACCGTGAGTTCTGGGTTACTGGTACACCAATGCAATTAGCAAAGTTAAAAGACGTTGCTAAAACTCTTGATATTAAAAAGCACACAACATTAGGCAGTGCGGCTATCAGTTCAAGTCTTACTCCTATTGAGTTAAAATACATATCAGCAAGTGAATTCAGTTCACTTCTTTCAACACTTGGTCTTCACGCAGGTCTTACAATGTCTGCTCACCCAATGATTCTTTACGTTTACGTTACAGGTGATGAGCTTCAGGATATTATGAAAATCAAAAAGCTCGTTGACTATCAGGATGTAACTGTTGAAGAACCTGTTACTGACGAAGATGGTAATGTAGTTGAAGGTGACAAGGATTCAGAAAACAAAGACGAAAACGCTGGCACTAATGATGGCACAAATAATGATACTAATGCTGGCGATAACAATAATGGCACATCAAGTGATGTTGTGATTTCAGACGGTGAAACTTCACTTGTTAAAATTGAACTTCAATATCTCAATAAAGATGCTGCGAAGAATATCCTTTCAACATTCGGTCACGAAGTAGAAGTGTTAGGTCTTGACCTTTATGAGAAAACTCTCTGGCTCCGTGGTACTACTGAAGAAGTAGATGCAGCGGTTGCTGTAATTAAAGAACACGATATTTCAGGTAACAATACTGAAAAAGTTTCATTCACATATGACTTACAGAACATTGTTGCTGCTGAATTACAGAATAAGATTGGTAATATGGATGTTGATGGTGTTGAATTCTACTTCGGTTCATATCCAGAACTCACAAAATCAATTATCGTTTACTGCCCATCAAATCAGGTAGAAAAAGTTAAGAATGTTATTGCAACACTTGATAGCAACTTGGGTTCAATGTACTATCCAATCGCTACACTCACAAGTGCTGAAGAGCTTCAGGCACTTGATGCTAAGAAAGAGCTTGTTGTTAAATTCCTTAACGATCCAACAATTACAATTGACTCATTTGTTGTTTCAAGTGACCTTGACCCAGCAGAAGATGCTGTTAAATACATCGTTTATGTATGCGAAGCACCTGAAAAGATTGATTTAATCACTAATATGTGGGGTATTGTTGACTAATTCTTTTTGAATTATACAGATTATTGGAGTGAAAATTTGTGTTAGAATTTTTAAATCAGGAAAGTAATTATCCAGTTACTTTAGAAGATTTACTTCGTTTAACTGTTGAAAAAAAAGGTTCAGACTTACACCTTGTTGTTGGTATGGAGCCTTGTATAAGAATTGACGGTGATATTGTAAAGCAGGAGTATCCAAGAATGATGCCTGCAGATGTTGAAGCGATGATTATGAAGGTCCTTTCTCCAAGAGACAGGCAAGAGCTTCTTACAAATTTAGAGCTCGATATTTCATATTCTGTTCCAAGATGTGCGCGTTTCAGAGGTAATATCATTGTTCAGCGTGGTACATTAGCAGCAGTATTCAGAGCAATTCCTTTTGAAATTCCTCCGTTGGAGACATTAGGTCTTCCGGCAGATATCAAACGTCTTTGCACATTACCACGTGGTCTTATTCTTGTTACAGGTCCTACAGGTAGTGGTAAGTCAACAACTCTTGCTGCGATGCTTAACTATATGAATACTAACTTTGAGTATAATATGGTTACTATTGAAGATCCTATCGAGTTCTTACACTCTCATAAAAAATCTATTGTAAGACAGCGTGAATTGGGTAGTGATACCTTAAGCTTTAACAACGCTTTAAGAACAGTTCTCCGTCACGACCCTGACGTTATTATGATAGGTGAAATGCGTGACCCTGAAAGTATTTCAATAGCATTGACTGCTGCTGAAACAGGTCACTTGGTGCTTTCAACATTACATACACAAACAGCGCCTCTTACTATTGCACGTATTATTGACTCTTTCCCATCTTCACAACAGAATCAGGTAAGAAGTCAGCTTTCAAATACACTTAAAGCAGTTATTTCACAACAACTTTTACCACGTCTTGGTGGTGGTCGTGTTGCTGCTATTGAATATATGATTGATACACCAGCTATCAAGAGTATGATTCGTGAGGGTAAAGACCATCAGCTTTACTCAACAATGCAGACCGCTCAGAAAGAGGGTATGCAGACTATGGACCAATCTCTTCTCAAACTCCTTCGTGAGCAGAGAATTTCAAGAGAAAGCGTTCTCGAAAACTGTATTGAACGTGCGGATATTATCCGTCAGATGCAAGTTTATTAATGTATAATATTTGGATTTTGAATTATAATTCTTAATTCTAAATTCTTAATTCTAAAACTCAGGGGGGACACTCTTGGAATTTATATACGAAGCCTTAAATAAACAAGGTCAGCCTGTTACAGGTAAGGTTACTGCTGAAAATATGGCAGAAGCGAATGAAAAACTTCGTGGTGCCGGTGTTATAGCAACTAAAGTTGAGCCTGTAAAAGAAGGCGCGAAAAAGAAAAAGGGTAAAAAAGTCCCTCTTGCTGATATGTCAATGTTCAGCCGTCAGTTTGCTGCGATGCTTGATGCAGGTATTCCTGTTACACAGGCACTTTCAACATTGGCTTCACAAACAAACCATCAGACTCTTGCAAGTTCTGTAAGAACTATTGCAGAAGATGTTGAAGGCGGTGCAGCGCTTTCAGATGCATTCCGCAGTCAACGTCCTGTGTTTACAGATTTGTATTGCTCAATGGTTGCCGCTGGTGAAATCGGTGGTATGCTTGACAAAACATTACTTGCTATGTCAAACCAGTTACATAAGGATAAACAGCTTAAAGACTCTATTAAGTCGGCTACTTCATATCCTAAAATGGTTGGTGGTATGGCAGTTGTAATTTGTCTTGCAATGATTATCTTTATGGTTCCAATGTTTAAAGAAATGGCTGCAACTGTTGAAGATATTAACCCAATCACTCAGATGATTTATAATCTTTCAGACTCAATAAGAGCTTATTGGTATTATTATATAGTTGGTGTTATAGTTGCTATTTTTGCAATGAGATTTATAATCAAATCTCCACCAGTGCAGAATTTCTGGGAAAATCACAAAATGAAATTCCCACTTATTGGTGAACTTTTAACAAAGACTGTTCTTGCTCGCTTCTGCCGTATTTTTGCTACTCTTTTAGCGGGTGGTGTTACAGCGGTTAAAGCACTTGAAACGGCTGGTCCTACTTCGGGTTCAAGACTTGTTTCAGAGGCAGTTTCCAGTGCGATTGAACAGATTGAAAATGGTAGAACAATTCACGAAGCATTAGATGAAACAAAAATGTTCCCTCCAATGCTTATAAGTATGATAGCAATCGGTGAAGAGGCTGGTACATTACCTACTATGCTTGACAAGGTTGCTGAATTCTATGAAGAAGACGTTACAGCAATTTCAAAGAACTTAGGTACAACTCTTGAGCCTTTAATGATGGCATTACTTGGTGTTGTAGTTGGTTTCCTTCTTATTGCTCTTTATCTTCCTATTTTCCAGGCATCTACTGCAATGCCATCTTAAAACAAAAAACAAAACACTCAAAAGATATTTATCCACAGGGAGTTAGAACTAATGGCTAATAAAGTAAACAGCGCAATCGGAATTGAATATAATTCTCATGAAATAAAAGCAGTTGAGCTTGTTAAAAAGCCTGATGGTACTTTAGCAGTTACTGCATTCAGTAAAGAAGAAATTCCAGAAGGTGTAATGCTTGAAGGTATGATTTCAGAACCAGAAACATTCACAGCAATCTTAAAAGACCTTTACACTAATGGTGGTTTCACTGAGAATGCACCAGTTGTAGTAGGTGTAAATAATGAAAACGTTATTTTGCGTTATGCTACATTCCCAAAGGTTCCGGATGATAAATTAAGAAGCGTTATCACTATGCAGGCGGGTGACTTTATCCCTGTTCCTGTTATGGAGTTAGGTCTTGATTACGTAGTTGTTAACGAAGCGGTTGATGATGATGACCAGCCAATAGTAAACGTTCTTTTAATAGGCGCAAGAACACCAATGCTTGAGAATCTTATAGGTTGCTTTAATGATACTCAGTTCGATGTTATGGATATTGACTCTTCTTTCCTTGCTTGGTGTCGCGCAACAATGGAAAAAGCTGTTCCGGATGAAATTTATGGTTTCCTTAATTTAACAGATGACGTTCTCAACTTTGTTGTTATTGTTGAAGGCGATATTAAAATGGTTCGTTCTATTACAATTCCAGACAGGGCTGTGTTAGACGTTAAAAAAGTATTTGAAAAACCAGCTGAAGTAACAGAAGAAGAAATCGCTTCGGTAGTAGATTTTATGTACTCAGAGCTTTCATCTTCAATCAGTTACTTCCAGATGCAATATGGTTTCCAGATAAATAAAATTTTATTGGCTGCTTCAACTTCGGTAGAAAACTCACTTCTTGAAGCGCTCAATCAGAAGTCTTATGTTCCGGTAGAGTTACCAAAGCTTTACGATGAATATATGAATAACAACTTCGATCCTGTTGGTTATTCGGGTTGCATAAGTCTCGCAAAAGTCGCATTGGAGGGTTAATAGAGTGAAATATAAAGTTAGTTTGCTTCCTGAAAGCAGAAAAAAACAAATCAATGCGCGTAATTCTATTAAAAAGATAACATCAGTTTCTCTTATATGTCTTGCAGTTTTAGGTGCATTTTTAGCAGTTGTAGTTGCAGTTGCTCTTTTTGCAAATAGTCAGCTTAAAGAAGCAGAAGAGTTAGATAACGAATGCTTAGCAGAGATTGAACAGCTTTCTTCTTATCGTGACATTCACTCTGCATTACAGCAAAAAGTAAATCTTTTCGAGAAAATTCAGGTTAAAGAGCCATATCTTTACAATTTTATTGTAGAGTGGAGTAATATTACTCACCCTGGTGTGAGTATAGACTCTATTGAATGCACTAACTGGAAAACAGACCGTTTGTGTACTATTGTTGGTTCTTGTGATTCAAGAGATGAGTATTTAGCTTACGAAAAGGCATTAAGTAAAATTACTGGTGTAGTTTCAGTAAGCTGTGTAAGTTATAAAACTAATGTTGGTGGCGATGAAACTGACCCAGCAACATTTACTATAAGTGTTTCGGTTGAAGGTGGCGTTCAGGTAGTTGAAGAAACTACAGCAGCTACAACTGAAGCTACTACTGCAGCACAGTAAGGAGGGGCGATATGAACAAAGATTTAAAAGATATTAAATTCGAAGATTTAAAAGAGTCGCCTACCTTTATTTTAGGTTGCTATATATTTGCTGCTCTTGTAGTAATTGGTCTTATTGCATTTTCAGTTTACTCAATTATAGGTATAAAGGCAGATCTTGTAACAACACGTCAGTCTTATCAGACTCACTTGCAAGAAATTGCAACCTTAGAAGAATTAAGAGCACAAAGCCAGAAGGCTGAGGAACAGCTCTCAGCTTACAAGGAGGTTCTTCCTGATAGCTTGGGCGATATATATCTTCACGCCGAAGGAACAGAACAACTTTGCAAAAACTTTGGTCTTAAAATTGTTTCTTTTCAGGACCCTGTAGAAGAAGCAGCGGACACTAAAGAAACTAAGTTCACTATGTCTGTTGAGGGTTCATTCCCAAACATTGTTTTATTTATGCAATATGTTTCAACATTACGTCAGATTCACAGAATCGACTCAATAAATCTTAAAACAACAGAAGCAGGAGTTTACACTGCAGATTTAACTATAGCAATTCTTTCACAAGATGGTTCAACTGGTCTTGTGGGCGTAGCAGCTCAGTAATATAGCTGTTTAAATCGTTACTTTAATGTGGAAAGTTAAAGTCTAAGGTGGCAAAAACAAAGGTGGTTTAATTTTGTCACCGTAACGAAGGAGAAATTTGTTTTGGCAGATAATAATGTTGTAATCCCTGGTAGCATAGGTTACTTTTTGATTAAAGGGAAAATAATTACAGAAGAACAGCTTGCTGAGGCTCTTGAAGTTCAGGCACGTGAAAAAGGCCTTTTAGGTCAGATTCTTGTTGATATGGGCTTCTGTACAGAAGCAGACGTTTCAAGAGCTATCGAGCAGAAAACAGGCTGTAAATATGTTTCTATTGAAGAAATTGGTGTCAACTTTGCTATTGCAAATATGGTTCCGATTGAATATAGCGTTAAAAAGGGTGTTTTACCTCTTTATGAAGAGGATGGCAGACTCTTTGTTGCTATGAAAAACCCTAACGACGTTGTTACACGAGATAACTTGTCAGTTCTTACTGGTGGTATGGAAATCGTGCCAGTTATCGTTACAGATACTGAGCTTGATGCCGCTCTTGATACAATTCTCAACAACGTTAACGTAGATGAATTTGAAGATGCTGATGAAGAGCAGAATGATGCTCTCGAGTCACTTGATAATGACCTCGATGAAAAACCAGCAGTTCAGCTTGTTAATCAGGTTATTACAAATGCTGTCCGTTCAGGCGCATCAGATATTCACTTTGAACCAATGGAAAAAACTCTCAGAGTTCGTCTTCGTATAGACGGCGTTCTTCACGAGATTATGTCACAACCAGTTAAGCTTCACGCTTCAGTTGCTTCTCGTGTTAAGGTTATCGGTGGTATGGATATTGCCGAAAGAAGAATTCCGCAGGACGGTCGTACAACTGTTAAGGTTGATGAAAGAACATTCGATATTCGTATTGCCGTGTTACCATCAGTTTACGGCGAAAAAATCGTTATGCGTCTTCTTGAACGTGGTTCAAAATCTGTTCAGCTTAAAGATATTAACTTCTCAAAAGACCAGGAAGAGAAGTTCTTAAATACAATTCATATGCCTTATGGATTCTTACTTGTTACTGGTCCTACAGGTAGTGGTAAGTCAACAACACTTTATGCAACACTTGCAGAAGTTAGTGATATTACAAAGCACCTTATTACACTTGAAGACCCTGTTGAACGTCGTATGGCTGGTCTTTGTCAGGTTCAGATGAACTCAAAAGCTGGTATGACCTTCGCAGCAGCTCTTCGTTCTGTTCTTCGTGCTGACCCTGATATTGTCATGGTCGGTGAAATTCGTGACGGTGAAACTGCGAAAATCGCTGTTGAATCTGCTCTTACAGGTCACATGGTTTTCTCTACATTGCATACAAACGATGCTCCTGGTGCAGTTACCCGTCTTGACGAAATGGGCGTTGAGCCATTCCTTACAGCGTCTTCACTCGTTGGTGTTTTAGCGCAGCGTCTTATTCGTGTGCTTTGCCCACGTTGTAAAGAGGAGATTGAAATTACTTATGAGGAACTCTTAAAGAGTTTGCCAGACTTCCCACATGACGGCAAAAAGCCTACAGATACAATCAAAATACATAAAGCAAAGGGTTGTATTGCTTGTAACAATACAGGCTACAAGGGTCGTCAGGGTGTATTTGAATTCTTGCAGGTTACAAACGAAATGCGCGAGCTTATTATAAGACGTGCAAGCTCTGCAGAAATTAAAGAACTTGCAATTAAACAAGGTATGCACACACTTCGTCAGGAAGGTATCGACAAAATTCTTGAAGGTACAACTTCGGTTGAAGAAGTTCTCCGTGTTCTTGTATAATTCATAGTTTGTTCACCGATAATGCTTGAAAAGCATAATATTGGTAATAGAAAATGTTATTATTATGTTGGGGGACGAACTGAATATGTTTGTTCCCCAATTTTGCCAATTTTAGGAAATAGGAATCAGGTCTTATAATGGAAAGCGTAACAACTTATAAAGACTTAATTTTATGGCAGAAAGCTATGTAATCAGTGAAACTAACCTATTTAATAGTGAAAGAATTGCCCAAAGAAGAGATTTATGCTCTTTCAGTCCAGATGAGAAGAGCAGCTATTTCAATTCCATCCAATATTGCAGAAGGTAATGAAAGAAAATCTAATACGATTTTTAGATATTTCTCGTGGTTCACTTTATGAACTTGAAACACAACTTTATATAGTTGTAATGTCAAATTTTTTCAATGAAAATGAAAATAAAGAAATATTTGATTTAATAGCAGAAATCTAGAAAATGATAAATTCATTAATAACCTAATTAGGAAAATGATGTATTTGAAACTATTTCCTAATTCCTACTTCCTAATTCCTAATCCAACGAAAGAAGGTCAGAAATTATGAAAATTTTAAAAGCTCGTAACGGTATAGCACTTGTGGCTGTTCTTGTTATAATGCTTATATCTTCATTATTTATCCCGTTAATGTTCAATTTAGCTGACAGTTCATTAATGATTGCCGTTAAGGGTACTGACCGCCAGAGAGCATCTTACCTTGCAAGAACAGTAACAGAAATGTCTGTTGCAGCGTTTAAAAAGTTTGACTCTATTGAAGATAGTCAGCTTACAGATGCACAAAAACCAGTCAGAGCTGGTATAGATGCTTTACTTAATGGTACTGATGCAGATGGAAAAATTGAGACCACCCCTGTTGCTATGTTTTCAGCTAAGGTTCCGGGTACGATTTATTACAAGGTTGTGAACGGCATAAAAACCCCTGTATCTGAAGCGGATTACCAGGCTCTTCTTCAGGCAAGATTAGATATTTTAGATAACGGCGGAACACCGTCTTACACCTTGGATTTCGATGAATCTACTGAAGATAATCCTGTTTATGTAGAAGAAATTTATTATGCATTAGTAGGCTCTCAGGATTATAATGATAAAAAGGCAGAAAATTCAGGCTTTACCTATTTAGGTGAGGCTCAGTGCACTTTAACCTACGAGGGTGGTACAAAGTATTATAAAAAAATACTTTCAACAGGCGAAGTTATTGAAATTACAAGCCAAAGTGAATACGAAAACCTTTTAAATGCATTCGTAACAGCTGTTTCTAATGGTACAGTTGATTCTTTAGATTATGAGGTTTCATCTGTTAACAATAAAAATGTTTATTTTAACACAACTGCAACAGTGAATGGCACAACGTCAAAAAGAAGCTGTGTTCTTATTTTGCAGACTTATCCTACAGAAGATAACTGGTTTAAATTCAAACCAGAAAGTGGTGGTAACCAGATTTTCGTTGACCCAGCAAAGGCAACCTCACGTGTTCCTATAAAATATGACAGAGGTGGCAGTAACTTTAAGGATTACCAGGGTCAGTCGCTTCTTGTTTACTCTTCTATTGGTAATATGATTATTGCTAATGGTGCAGTTAAGGATGAACAAGGTGTTTCAAATACATCAGGTAAAGATAACTCAAGCTTCGTTTTAGGCGTTGAGCCTGGTCTTAACACTACACCTAACAATGACCCTTCATGGGCAATCATAGACGGTGCTAACTATGATGATAACAAAGAAGTTGCTCAGATGAACAACTTCGTAGCGTTTGCTTCAACAAAGGCCATAAGAGTAGATTTACCGGTTAACCTTATGCTTAACCCTTGTCGTGCTAACAGAATTGGTGATGGTCTTGGTAGTAAAAATGCATCTCTTTATAAAATAATGCTTTTCCAGGCTCCGGATATTATATTCGAGGGTAGAGTAGATATGATGATGTCATTCTATGTACCTTCCAACAATTCAGATGCCCGTAGAATGAGCTCGGTTGTGCTTAATGCACCAAGCAGTACCCCTTACCACTACGAGCATGCGCAATACGGCAGAACAGTTAAAGCCGGCAGAGTTTTCTTTGCAGAAGACAGCTATCTCTGGATTATTCCTTATGGTGATGATGGCTCCGCTTCTTCGTGGTCAGGCTTCTTGTCAGAAACAGTTTATGAGCGTGACTCAGACTTCCAGAAAATAAAAATTGCCAACGCCGGTGACGTTTATTACTTCAACGCAGAGGTTACTCAGACTAAAAATGTGGTACAAGGTGTAGATAAGAATAAAGATGGCAAAATAACTTCAGATGAATATGTAGAAGTAGATGCTGATAGTGATGGCGTAACAGATACAGTAACCGATTTTGTTGGCTTCTCACTTACAGGTTACTTCCTTGAAACAAAATATCTTCCTGATTATCAGGATGAAAATACTAAAAATTGGTGGAACGTGTGGAACAATGCTCAGGCTGCAATCTTCGGCAATTATATGGAAGGTCAGCTTAAAGATGCAACCTACGTAGAAGATGACTTCCATTACATAGGTAACCTTAACGACGGCGTTTCTCTTATAGAATACCCTGAAGTTGATGACTATTATGTTGTGTGGAATAACTAAAAACCGCTTGCGGTTTTTAGTTGTTAGGAACTAGGAAATAGGAATTAGGTGTTATGATGGCAAGTATAACTACATATAAAGACTTGGCTATATGGCAAAAAGCTATGGAATTAGTTAAGTTAACCTATTTAATAGTGAAAGAATTGCCTAAAGAAGAGACTTATGCTCTTTCAGACCAGATGAGAAGAGCAGCTATTTCAATTCCATCCAATATTGCAGAAGGTAACGGAAGAAAATCTAAAACAGAATACATAAGATTTTTAGATATTTCTCGTGGTTCACTATATGAGCTTGAAACACAACTGCAAATAGGTGTAATGTTAAATTTTTTCAATGAAAATGAAACTAAAGAAATATTTGATTTAATAACAGAAATCACGAAAATGATAAATTCATTAATAACTAAATTAGGAAGATGAACTTTCTGGAACTATTTCCTACTTCCTACTTCCTAATTCCTAATCCAATTGAAAGGAACGACCTCTATGAAAAGACTACTAAAGAACAACCGCGGTATGACACTTATGGAAATACTCGTGGCGCTCTCACTTTTAATGATTGTTATAGTGGGAACTACTCCTGTTATGCTTCAGGCTTATGATGGTCTTTACACAGCAGGTGAGTACACTCAGGATACATACGAAGCAAAGAGTGAAATTGAAGAAAAGCTTGCTACACGTAACACACGTGCTGTTTACCCAGGCTTCACAGTTAACTTTAATAACCTTGGTGAAGTTGCAACTCTTAACGGCAGACGTGCAGTTTCTTCACTTAAAGGCTCGTTAGAAACACTCTTTACAAATGCGCGAGTTCGTGTTGCTGTTATTTCTTCAAAAACAGTTAATGATGACTATTCTATGAATGGTAAAATCTGGACTCCGGGTACAGACAATACCGATGGTGCAGGTTGGCACGAGGTTATTCTTCAGACAACTAACTTAGATTTTGGTACGGTAAATAAGGGTGAGGCACAAGCCAAAATTTCTATTAACAACGAAGCAGAGGTTGTTGATGGTGATAAAAGCAGAACTAAAATTATAGATATTACGTTTATTCTTCCAGATAAAACAGCAGATGATGCTTCAATTTATACATATAAAACAGGCTTTTTAGCTAATGTAGATTATAACAATATTACCGTTGACCCTGTAACAGGTAGAATTACAGTTAGAATTAACGGTTTCGACTTTACGCAGTCACCTATTAAAATTTACGTTTCTTACCTTGATGAAAATGACAAAAAGCAAACAACAGAAACATATCTTTTTGTAGACACACCAACAATTATTGCTGCCGGTGAAACGGGTACTTACGATTATTACACTTCACCGGGCTTTGTTCAGAAAACAAGGTCTAAGCTTGATGCCAATGGTAACGTTATAGATAAAGAAATAGAAGAGTCTTTCGCTTTCTATGGCAGATTTATGCGTATTAACGAAACCAATCCAGATGGTAATTATACAACTTATACAGATCCGTTGCACGATTCTACAGTCAGAATTAAATCTGGTGCAAGTGCAATTAAAGATGGTACAATTATAAGAAATGTAACATGGGTAGATAATGATACGACAACTAATTCAGTCGAACCATATTATGTTTTGACGGGTACTAATGGAGCTATTTACAGAACCTATTCGTTAACTGGTTCAAACACAGCTTTAACTGACATACTAGAGCCTGTAGATAGGGCGATTATTATAAATGAACGTTCAAGTAGTAAAACAATATACCCTGCGCTTTGGGGTGGCGACAAAGCTCACCAGTTTGGGTATTCAACTTATGGTAAGTCAATGGTTTACGATTTCTCTGGCGGTGGTAGTGATGTGAGGAATGGTTGTTGGTATACAGAGGCAGGACCAGATACTGGTGTAGGTCACGATAATGCTAATGCCTACTCAACATCTGCTGAGTATTCTTACTACTACAATGGCTGGGGTCAGACTTATGCTTATATGTCACAGAAGTCAAGAAAGATTTCTTACATTCTTACAGAGCATGGTTTGTCGTTACGACTTGGCGGTTACTTGGCTGGTGAAGCTGACCATCATAAAAACTATAACTTAATGTGGGAAAATCTTAATAATATAAATTATCCAACTTCTTATACGCAGAATACTGGTTTTACTGATAAATCACGTTGGGATAGACGAGATTTTTATCATCCTACATTTGGCGAGAGTGTTGTTACTGCTGTCTGGGGTAGCGATGACAAAGAACAATCACAATCACAAGATTGTCCGTTGTACCTTAACGACAAAACTGGTTTAATTGGTACAGGTACAGATGGTGATATGTTTGCAGATATTTATTGGGGTAATATAAGAATAAAATATCTTTCAAATATGCCTTTAGATTATTTCCACGCTTCTGGCAGACGCGGTGATTCTCAGGATGGTCAGTCAAGTAGTGTAAGATTTTTACAGCACGATACATGGAATGGTTATGATGTTTACGACCCTAAGATAACTGTTACCGATGCTGTATATCTTCCTGCTCTTGGTTCAATGTTTTATGTTGGCTCTGTTGCAGCAGATGCATATCTTCAACAGAACGATAACCTCGCCAATAGTAGTGACTGGGTTAAAGAGTATCACTTTCAACCAGCCGATTCCCATGGTGCTATAACTACCTATTTAGTTAGAGGTAATGAAGATAGTACGGCAACAGAAGTTCATAAATATTCATATCCACAAATTGATTATAATGGCTATGATTTCGAATGGTCACATTACAACGCTTTAGTTACTGATTATTATTTAGCTGATAAAGCGACTATGGCAAAAATTAAAACAAGTGATGCGAATAATGTTGCAGAAGAGTTTTTTGTAACAAGACCTGCCACACCTAACTCAAAACTCTTCACAGATGTTTTGTTTACGTTAGGCTTTTCTTCAAACAGAGAGTATGTTTACTCCGAAATTGTTTATGGTATGGTTGATGGTGCTTTAAAGGAAACATATAAATCTTACGAGCATTATTACTTTAAATCTCACTATGCTGGTGACACAAAGCATATACCAAATGCAGCTATTGTTAATAACGATGGTAATAGTACTCTTTATTCACAGACAGCTGAGTATCTAAACAAGGTAAACAATGACTACTATAACGTATGGTTCCCTGGCGAAATGTATAACATAACAAAAGTAGCAACTAAAGAAGGTGTTACAGTTGGTACTGGTTATGCTGTTTCGGGTTCAACTTATCAGTTCGTTTTAGGCTCCAACCATACAAACACTTCGACTGCTTTAGGTGGTATTTTTAATGATGGTGTGTTAGCTTGTTCAATAGACGATAATGAGACTTCGTTTGAAAACTTGCTTTATTTTAAAGATAATGGTTCATTCGATGGTTCTTATCTTGGTAATCAGGCAGGTTATAGTACAGCTTATCCTAATGGTTACGGCACACACTCTCGTGACAGCGTTCAGTTTACTGCTGTTGATATTGGTGTTCAATATACTGAACCAAGTGATAATGTTGAAAAAGCAACGTTCTATGCTTATTATGCAGATAATAAGGGTAGGGTTTTCAGAAGTAAAATTGCAACAAGAACAACAAATATGCCAAGTGATTATGATCCGGACGACGAAGATACAAATGAGAGTTATGAAAGATCAACACCTGTTAAGGTTAACTATATTTCAGACATTATTGTTCAGCCAGGTGATTCAAGACTTGCTGATGATACAATCGGCTATATGGAACAGCTTAGCTGTCACCCAACAATAGACTTTAATTGGTTGTTCTCTAAAATTACATCAATTAAGGTAGAAGGTAACTATTTAATTGTTTCAGGTCACCCAAATCAGGCTAATGCAGAAACAATAGATCAGTTTGGTATTCCTGTTGTTGTAGGTCTTATAGATGAAAATACCGGGAATATTACAAAATGGAATATTTCGTGCATAGATGCCGGTGAATATTCTCATTATTGTAATGTAGAAGATATGTTGGTTCTTGATGGTCGTGTTTATGCTGCTGGTGCTTTCGAGTTGCCTAATGACCCTAACCCTGGTTTTGTTGCGATTTTGGATATTTCAGAGGTAAGAGCTAAGTTGGATGATGATGAATATACGCCACCGAATAATATTGCAGAAACAAAAGCTTCAGTATTTCCATTGGTATTTGTACAAGTTCCAGATAAACTTTACGCTATTGATGGTCATAACTAATATGATAATCCGCTTCGGCGGATTGTCATATTAATTCGGAATGCGGAATGCGTAATTCAGAATTATAGTGTAATAAAAAACTAAAAACGAAACAAAACACCAAATGCAAGCGAATCCCTACCTCCTTTGAAAAGGAGGGGGACCATCGCTTGCGATGGTGGAGAATTGATATCAAAATAAGCTTCAGCGCACGGACGTAAATTAAAGTTTATTGATTAACTAAACTCATAAAAATCAATTTTCCACCGTTCCAAAGGACCTTGTAAAGAAACGAAACAAACCACACGCTTGAAAACAAGTAAAAAAAGAAAGAACAACGTGAAGAACGTTCCCCCTTCTTTTCAAAGAAGGTAAGGAATGTAAAACACAATCGTTGTATCATTTCCATTTGATAAATAATAATTAGTGTGTTATGAATGAAACAGACAACAAAACAGAGAATTATCATTTACCTAAAAACAAGCAATTAAAAGGCTTTGCAAAAACAATGCGGAAAAATCCAACGGATGAAGAATCAAGACTCTGGTATGGTTTGTTAAGATATATAACACCGAAGTTTCACAGACAGAAAATAATAGGGAATTATATTGCAGATTTCTACTGTCCAAAATTAAAAATAATAATAGAAGTTGACGGAAGTCAGCATTACGAAGAAAAACAATTAATATACGATGCAATTCGTACTGAATATTTAGAAGAATTTGGTTATGAAGTTACAAGAATACCAAATTATATAGTGAATAAAGAATTTAAAGGTTTAACAAATTATCTGATAGAATATTGTCAGAAAAAATGCAAAGGATTTGATTTGGAATTCAGTTGCAATCCAGAACGAAATCCGAGAAATAAATTCAAATAGAAAAGTAGCTTGTAGCGAAGCCTTACCTTCTTTGAAAAGAAGGGGGACCATTCGTAACACAAGTTTATTATATAAATAATTTTTAAAGCGATAAATAAGTTTTATCATTCTGTAAATTAAAACGGAATGGTGGAAAATTGATTTTAAAATACGCTTCAGCGTACGGATACGAGGGTAATGGTATTAATAGACTGAACTCAAGTCCTTGCACTTATGTGCATTAAGATATCAATTCTCCACCGCCACGGCGGTCCCCCTCCTTTTCAAAGGAGGTAAAGGACGATGAATGTACTTAAAATACCACCAAAGGGGGATTTTGCCCAATGTATAATTTTATGTTGAAAAATAAAAAGGGTTTCACACTTGTGGAGCTTTTAATAGTTGTGGCGTTATTGGGATTTGGTGCTGTGGCGCTTGCTAACCTTTTTCAATCGGCTTTACGTACCTTTAACAAAACCGAAGAACGCTACATAAAGCAAGAGGCGGTAAAATCTGTTTCAGAATATTTGCAGACCTCTACAAACATAGGGGTTGCATTAAAAGCAGAAATTTACCCTGACGCTTCTGTTGTTCCTACTGGTACTAAAGTTGACGATTCTTACGCTTATATTTACGTTCAGAAAAAAGACTTATTACCAAAAGATGAACCAGATGGTATTATAGATGGTTATTACCTTTATAAATTAGAGCGTGGCGAAACCAGAGATAAAGAGATTTGTCTCAATGAAGAAGTTCCGCTTTATATCACCTTTAATGTTTATCAGGATGAAGACTACGCTGGTGCTGGTGAAATTGAAAATCAGTGTGGTGTCAAGGTGAATATTGCTGCAGTTGATAACGATTTTAAATATAAAGATGAATATACAACTACAGTAGATGGCGAAACAAAGGTGATTACTGAAGCTGAAGCTATCAAAGATTACATTTTCTATGATATGGACGTTTCTTACCATTTTCCAAATATGGTTGCTAACAACGACCAGTTCCGTGTGAACTACACCAGTGGTATTCGTGATACTGCTACCAGGTATAATTCAGGTGGTTCAACAAACGGCTCTATTGACTCTGTTGACTTTAACGGTCAGGTTTTAAGAATTTCTTCTGACACAGCTATTTCTGCTGATGATGCGGCAGCTGCAGTTTCAGTTTCAAGCTTCTGCTTTATTGCTACTGCAGGGTTTGGTGAAGCAACAGGTGAGGTTGGTATTCTTTGCGATTTCAGAGACCAGTGCTTAAAAACTAACCCACTCGGCAGAATGTTTGTAAAAGCTTATTACACAGTTTCACCACCTATTGCAGATTTTATTGCAGAGCACGAAACTCTTAAAGAAGCAACCCGTGTTGCTCTTAAGCCACTTGTGGCTGTTGCAGTTTACGCCCTCGAGCCAGAACTCCTTATTGACCAGTTACCATTTGTGATTATGGGAATTGGGGCATTCGGTGGAATTGTGGCGGTTGCTGTTGTAGGTGTGAAGAGGAAAAAGGAATTAGGAATTAGGAAATAGGAATTAGGAAATAGGAATTAGGAATTAGGAAATAGGAATTAGGAATTAGGAAATAGGAATTAGGAAATAGGAAATAGGAAATAGGAATTAGGAATTAGTTTTAATTTGCCTTATCATTTTTTGTTGGTATATAAAGCAACTTTAAATGATAAGGTAATTTTATTTATTGCGAAGCCCT
>JAZNCY010000338.1:0-2062 GCA_045587825.1 Acutalibacteraceae bacterium | reverse complement strand
TTTTGTAAAAATGGACTTATCAAAAGTGTGTTTGTAAAAAGAAATACAAAAGCGCTCACAAAAGCTTTTAAAATATAAGCTGTAAAAGAAACTAAGAATAATCTGAAAGTATTATTTAATAATAATTCTTTTGCTTTAACTTTTATAAAACCACTCATAAATATCACCAGAAAATAAGGATTGCAAATTACTTGCAATCCTTATTGTTGACTATATTTTTGATTTTAAACGTTTTAATGTTGTTAAAGTGCTATAAGGAATATGTAAATTACCATATCCTGTTTTTAAATTTACTTTTGGCTTCATACTACCGTGAAAATCTGAGCCACCAGAGTAGAAAAGACCAAGCTTCTGGGCGAGAGTTCTGAATTCAATAATATTTTCATCAGAGTATTCTGTGTAATACCCTTCAATACCATTTAAGCCATAAGATTTCAACTCTTTTAATAGCTTGTAAAGTCTTTCATTATCAAATTTAGTCTGATGTAAATGTGCTAAGAAAGCAAGTCCACCAGCGCATCTTATAGTCGTTATAGCGTCTTTAGGAGTTATTTCTTTCTTAACGGCATAGCAAGGTTTATTTAAGCCGATATATTTATCAAACGCTTCTTTTACAGTTTCTACATAGCCTTTGTTCATCATTAGCCGTGCTATGTGCGCTCTGCCTAAGAAGTCCCCGCCTGCGAGCTTTAAAGCCTCTTCGTAGGTAATATCAAAGCCGTGTGCTCTCAGCTTTTTACAAATCTCTTCCATTCTGCCTTTTCGTTGGCTTCTTGTTTTTTCAATTGTTTTTAAAAGAGTCTCATTTTTATGGTCTACAAAAAGCCCAATGATATGAATCTCTGTGTCTGCAGTAACAGAGAATTCGATACCAGGGATGAATTCAAGGTTTGTGTCTTTACTTGCCATTAATGCTTCTTCAATTCCATCTACGGAATCGTGGTCGGTAAGAGCTATAGCCGAGAGTCCAACTTCTTCAGCGTGTTTAATTAATTCTGTTGGTGTGAATGTGCCGTCAGAACAAGTTGAATGCGTGTGAAAATCAACTGCTCTGTCATCAAGAATTATATTTAAAACATCGTTTAAACTATCAGCTGTTATAGTGCCACTGTTTTCTACAATATCTTTGCCTTGGTGACCAAAGGTTACAAGAATACAATCGACACCCAAAGCGTTAGCAGTTTCTAAATCGTGGAGAGTGTCACCTATAAAAACTGTATCTCTTGGATTAATATTATTTTTCTTAAAGAAATTTAATGCTCTTTCTACCTTGCTTTCTGCAAGTGTATTGTCAGCACCAAAAATACCATCGAAATATTCTCCTATACCATATTGAAATGCTAAATTTCTGGCGCTTTCTTCTTTTGTGGCAGTTATTATGTATTGCTTTGCGCCTTTTTCTTTTAATGTTTTTAATGTGCTTTCAGCATTTTCAGCTAAAAATGTTTCTTTTATACGCTTGTTGTAGCTATCATGAAAAGACTTTGATATAACAGGGAAATCTAACTCATCCTCAGTTAGAATATGCCTGTAAAAGCCAATTATAGGCGTTTCTACATAAGTGTAGTATTGCTCTAATGTTATAAGTGGTTTATTCATTTCAGTGAGCATATCGTTAACGCAGTTGAGAGAGGTAACAGCATCATCAATAAGAGTGCCATTCCAATCCCATAAAATATTGTTGTATCTCATAAAAACTCCTGTTTATGTTTGTTAAGATAAGAATATATTATCATATATTAGTGGAAATTTCAAACAAAGAATGATAAAATAAATCCGAGAAATATACCAAAAATAAATATAGATAAGCCTGATATAATAAATTTAATATTTTTGAAATTTTTTGTTGTTTTTTGAAGCGGTGGCTTTATAACGGATTTTAATTCGTTTTGTGCTAATTCTTTTAATTTATTTTCTGAATATCCTGAATATTCTGGTTTTACAAAAAATAATGCTTTTTCAAAATAATCGTTGCTTGGTTCGAGCACTTCTAAAACTTGTTTGTTGATTCCTTTAATCATAAAAATACCTCACTTTCATACAATAAATATACTTTGAAAAA
>JAZNCY010000337.1:0-1976 GCA_045587825.1 Acutalibacteraceae bacterium | reverse complement strand
CCAAAGAATGGACCTCCGGAAGCAGTTAAAATAATTCTTTTTAACGCTTTATTAGATGGAGCACCTAAAAGGCATTGAAAAATTGCTGAATGTTCACTGTCAACAGGAAGAATAGAAACTTTATTTTCTTTTGCTAAGTCTGTAACTAATCTGCCACCAGCAACAAGTGTTTCTTTATTTGCAAGAGCAATAGTTTTTTTAGCTTTAATTGCTTCAACCGTAGGCCCTAAGCCTGCCATACCAACAACAGAGTTAAGGGTAATTTCGCCCTTTGCTTCTGCACCACAAAAAGTAACGCCTTCCATACCAGAAAGAACTTTTGTGGAGGTATCTTTTACTCTTACTTTCAAATCATTTGCCGCTTTTTCGTCAACTAACGCGGCATATTCTGGTTTAAATTCTCTTATTTGTTGTTCTATTTTTTCCACATCTGAGAATGCAGCAAGAGCTTCGACTTTATAGCCACGAGCTCTTGCAACATCTAAACTCTGAACACCAATAGAACCTGTTGAACCTAATAAATTAATAGTTTTCATATATCTATGTTATTTTATCTCAAAAAAGGTTTATTATGTAAATTAGCGAATAAAGAACAGGTAAAACGAATAATAAGCTATCGCATCTGTCCATAATGCCACCGTGACCAGGAAGAAGCTTGCCAAAGTCTTTTATGCCAAAGTTTCTTTTGATTGTAGAAGCAGCAAGGTCACCAAACATACTGATAACAGAAAGACAAACGCTCATTATAATTACAGAAATGTAAGATAAACCTGTTTCACCTTCAAAAAAGAACTTTTTAAATACGAAAAGTAAAACAACGTTTAAAATTACCGCACCTACAACGCCACCAACTGCACCCTCTACGCTCTTTTTAGGGCTGATTTTAGGACAAAGCTTATGTTTACCAAATTTGCTACCAACAAAGTAAGCAAAAATATCTGTAAGCCAAGCGCAGAAGCAAGCAAAAAGAATAAGGAAAATGCCGTCTATTTTGGTATATGAAGAAAAACGTTCATTTATGTCACGGAATGCAAGTAACAATGAGAATGAATATGGAATTGCTACTGAAGCAAAAATTGCAGTAACAGCTTCTTCAAACTTAGTCTTTTCAAACTGCATAAGCATAAATATGAAAATTAAAACAACATATATGCCACCAACCGCTGCAACTGGCACACTCATATTAAAATGCACCAACACAGGAATTGCAACTGCAAGTAAAAGACTTAAAATCATTATAGGCTTGTTTTTTAAGTTAACTGCCTTTTCTACCTCGTGAACTGCTATGGCAGACATAAGAGAAAGCACCAAAGCAAAAACCACAGTATTCATTAAAAACAAACAACCTATAAAAAGCACTGCACAAATTGAGCCAGTAATTATTCTCTGTTTCATTTAAAAACCCACTCTCAAAATAAGAAATAAATCAATCAGACACCACCAAAACGTCTGTGACGCTTCTGGTAGTCTTCTAAAACCAAATCTACATCATCAGTTGTGAAATCAGGCCATAAAATATCTGAAAACCAGAATTCAGAAAAAGCAGACTGCCAAGTTAAGAAGTTTGAAAGTCTGTATTCACCACTTGGTCTTACAATAATATCAGGGTCAGGCTGACCTGCTGTGTAGATATTTTGTGAAATTAAATCTTCGTTAATATCTTCTATCGCGATTTCACCACATTTAACTTTTTCGGCAATAGCTTTAACTGAGTGAACAAGCTCTGCTCTGCCGCCATAGTTAAGAGCAATATTAACTGTGATTTTATTATAATCTTTAGTTTCATTTTCAGCTTTTTCAATAAGCTCTAAAAGCTCTTCTGGAAGACCTTCACGTTCACCGATAAATTTTAATTTCATCTGACGCTCTTTATTTTCTTCTAAACGAGCGTCACCATCAATTAAATAATCAATGAATAAATCCATAAGTCCATTGACTTCTTCTTGTGGTCTTGACCAGTTTTCAGTTGAAAAAGC
>JAZNCY010000336.1:0-9831 GCA_045587825.1 Acutalibacteraceae bacterium | reverse complement strand
GGTATAAAGTTGTTCTTTATCTGGCAATTTTTTCACCCTTTCATTTTTTGTAAAAATTGAAAGTTGAAAGTTGAAAATTGAAAGTTTCGGAAACGCTACGCGTTTGATTATAATCGCGTAGCAGACCCACAATTCTTCACTTTTCACTCTTAACTCTTCACTCGAATTTTAAATTTTTAAAAATTAAAATTCGTCGTCCCAGTCGTTATCTTCTTCAAAGTCAGCCTTCATAACTTCACGAACAGCAGCAATAATGCCGTTTGAGTCAATACCGAGCATAGACATAATATCCTCCTGAAGACCGATAGGTGCAAATTCGTCCTGAATACCAAGCTTTTTAAATGCACAGCCCTTACCTGATTCAACAACAACCTCTGCAACTGCTGAACCAAGACCACCTAAAACTGTATGGTCTTCAACAGTAATAATACGGCGTGTTTCTGTAACTGCTTTTAAAATAGCTTCACGGTCAATAGGTTTAATTGTGTGCATATCTATTACACGAACTTTAAGACCATCTGCATTGTTTAAGAATTCTGCAGCCTGAACTGCCTGGAATACACAAGAGCCACAAGCAATAATTGTAAGGTCTGTACCCTCGTGAACTTCTACTGCTTTACCGATTTCAAAGCCATAGTTTGTGTCTTTATAAAGAACACGGTCGAAACCACGGTTAATTCTTATGTAGAAAGGACCTGGTGTGTTATAAGCTGCCATAACAGCGTTGTATGTTTCGTAACCATCTGCAGGGCAGATAACTGTAAGATTAGGAATAGAACGTGTTAAAGCAAGGTCACAAATAGCGTGGTGAGTGGAACCAGCCTGACCGAAAGATGTACCAGAGTGAGTTGCAATAACTTTTGCATTAACATTCTGGTAGCAAAGGTCTGTGTGAAGCTGGTCTGCTGAACGGAATGAAGCGAATTGTGAGAAGGTTGAAAGGAATGGTACAAGACCAGCCTTTGCCATACCTGCAGCAATACCAAACATATTTTGTTCTGCAATACCTACGTTAAAGAATCTGTCTGGGAATTTCTTCTGGAAATCACCAATTTTAGTTGATTTTGCAAGGTCAGCTGTTAAAGCAACAACCTCAGGGTGTGCTTCTGCTAATTCAACAAGAGCCTGACCATAAATCTCAGCAGTTGAGAGAGATGTTGATTGTTCTGCTGTATAAGATAAACCACCAGCCATATTATTCGCCCTCCTTTTCAGCACGTTCTACACGTTTCTGGTAAGATGCTTCAAGAGCTTTTTTACCATTTTCATATTTTTCGTTATCAAATGCACCATAGTGCCATCTGAAGTCACCTTCAATAAAGTCGATACCGCAACCTTTAATTGTATCGCAAAGAATTAAAACTGGTTTGTCAGTATCATTGCTATAAGCGAAGTCAATAGCATCGCAAAGCTCTTTAATGTTGTTACCATCAATTTTCTTAACAATAAAGCCGAATGCTTCCCATTTGTCAGCGAGTGGCTCAAGAGCCATAACCTCTTCTGTAGGTCCGTCAATCATATTGTGGTTACGGTCAACGAATGTAATAAGATTTGTGAGCTTATAGTGAGCTGCAGACATTGCTGCTTCCCAGTTTGAGCCTTCGTCTAATTCACCGTCACCTAAAACTACAAAAGTTTTATAATCCTTCTTTAAAAGACGAGCTGCAAGAGCAGTACCAACGCCTATTGAAAGTCCATGACCGAGTGAACCTGTTGAAGCGTCAACACCACGAACCTTGTTAGCATCAAGGTGAATACCCATTTTTGAACCTGAAAGGTTAAAAGTTTTAAGCATTTCTTTATCATTAAAACCAAAATCGCAAAGAACAGGTGCATAAGCAATACCTGCGTGACCTTTACTTAAAATAAATCTGTCACGGTCTTCCCAGTTTGGGTCTTCTACCTTTAAGTTCATATATTTGTGGTAGCATACTGTCATAATATCCATAGCACTCATACCACCGCCGATATGACCGCTACCTGCCCAGTATGTAGTATCAAGGCAGAGATTACGAAGCTCGTGAGCTTTCTTTTCAAGCCTTAACCACTCTTGTTTTGTTAATGCCATCAGAATTACCTCCCATTAAATTTATTTATTTTAATTTCTTATTTAAAAAGTTCAGGATGATTATTTCTTACCACTTTAAATGCTTCGTCAGCAATTTCAATAGTTCTGTTAATATCCTCGTGAGTTAATGCAGCGTTAATAAAGTGGTTGTGGTGAGATGCAAAGAATACACCTCTGTTAACACATTCTGCAATCCAGTCCTGATGAAGAAGCATAGAGTCATCATTGGCAATTCTTAAGTAGAAAAGTGCTGGTGGACCAGATGTAACTAAATCGAAGCCATTTTCTGCACCTGCTTTTTTAAGACCAGTTAAAAGCTCTGTGCCAAGGTCATTAAAGAGCTTTGGTGCATTTATTGCTTTTAATTTATTAATACAAGCAATACAAGCAGCAAATGGAACTGCGCTCATCCAGTAAGAGCCTGTGTAAGAAAGTGAAGAAGCGGCACTTCTTAAAAATTCTTTACCACAGAATGCAGACATATTGTAGCCGTTTGCAAGTGCTTTACAGAAGCATATAATATCCGCTTCAAAACCAAAGAAATGGTCAGAGCCAGCAAGGTCAAGACGGAAGCCTGCACGAACATCATCTATAATAAGAACAATATCCTTTTCTGTGCAAAGCTTTCTTACCTCCTGCCAGAAGCCATCTATTGGGAAAGCATTGTCAAAGAAGTTGCCGTGGTTATATGGCTGAGCAATAATTGCAGCAACCTCGCCCTCGTTTTCTTCTAAAGTCTTTTTAAGACCTTCAATATCATCCCACTTGCAATATAAATTGTTTGCAACATCTTCAGGAGTAACACCAGGGTAGTCAATTTTTTGTACCATTGGTGAAACGCCGTGGTAGAAGCCGTTAAAGAAAATAAGCTTCTTTCTGTGAGTGTAAGCACGTGCAGTAAGAATTGCACCTTGTGTTGCATCGTTACCATTCTTTGCAAAGAATGCCCAGTCAGCAGTGTTTACTGTATCAACTAAAAGCTCTGCGCATTCAACCATAATTTTATCTGGTGAAGAAGTACAGTTACCTTTTTTAATCTGCTCAATAGCAGCATTGTCAACGTCCTCGTCGCAGTAGCCTAAAATGTTAGGGCCATAAGCGCACATATAGTCAATATATTGGTTGCCGTCAACATCCCAGAAATAAGTACCTTTTGCTTTTTCTGAAAAACGTGGCCATCTGTTAACAGGAATAAACTGACCCTCTGCAGGGCCTAAATGCCCATAAACGCCTGATGGAATGACTTTAGAAGCTCTGTCATACCATTCGTCTGATTTTGTTGTTGTGTATAATGGAAAAGACATCTCAGTTTACCCCCTTACGCTAAGTATAATGCAACGCGGTCTAAAATACGGTTAACGTTATCAAGCATATTAACCATACCGTGCATTTCAATTTTACCAGTACCAATGCAGGTGAGTGCATTGATTTTACCATCAAATAAAGCTCTTGCTGTTTCGATTGAATCAAAAATCATAGCAGCTCTGTATTTTTCAGGAATCTGCTTTATTGTAACAAGACGATTGTCCTTACAAACAAGCTCAACGCCAATATCGTTTTTAATTCCCATATAAATGCTACCATCAATAATATTTGAAGCGCTGAATTTACCGATTTCGTCGTTGTTACCAATCTGAGCTATTGCAACGCCTATTGTGTAAAGCATAAGACGTGTGCTTCTCTCAAAAAATACAGGGTCCTTTAAATCTTCCTCAGTTGCTCTCATATATTTCCCGAGTACATCTGTAAGAGGAGTGAATTTTTTAAGTAAGAAATTTATATGTGTAAAGCCCTTTGACGGAATAGGTGTAACTGTGCCATCTATAAGTCCGTTGAATTTTTCTGGTGAAGAGAAAGGTAATTTTACGTCGCAGGCACCACAGCCTTGCTCCATACGGCATTTGCCATTTTTAAAGAACAATGTAGCAGAAGGACCACCTTTTACTTCAAATCCTATAGAAATAGGCTTCTGGTCTTTAATAATTTCAGTAGCTTCTGGTACAATTTCACAAAGATTTTCTAAAGTACCTAAAACACCAAACATATTAATATAAGCAAGTGTTCTTGCATCCATTAAATTCTGCATTATTAAGACTCCCTTCGTTTGAAAATTTGTCGCATAAACATACTACTTTATTTTAACAGACAACCTCATTAAAGTCAACAAATCTTTGAGCAGAAACCACAATTTTTTTATAAGTTTTCACAATGAGAGCTTTTCGTGAATTTTTGTTGGAATTCTCAACAAAAACAGAGTGTTGTTTTTGTTTATTCCTACACTTTTTTCTGCAAGGCGGTTAACTCCTTCAATTCTCCTTGACAATTTGTTTTATAATGGTATATAATTATCGGTGAACACATATTCACTTTTTTAAAAGTGTTTGCAATTTAATTTTCAGGAGGCTTTATAATGGATACAAGATTCGCAATTACTGAGTATCATGACGCTCAGGAAGTTACAAGACAGCTCGACAATCTCATTAAACAACCAATTCACACAATCAAGCCAGATGTTCTCAAAAAATATGAAGAAGAATATTTTGACAAGAAATGTGCAAAGAGTAAAGAAATGATTGAAGAAGCAAAACAGGTTATTCCTGGTGGCGTTCAGCATAACCTTGCTTTTAACTATCCATTCCCACTCGTTTTCACTAAAGCAGAGGGTATGAAGCTTTACGATATTGATGGTAATGAATACTTCGACTTCCTTCAGGCTGGTGGCCCAACAGTTCTTGGCTCTAACCCTAAAGAAGTAAGAGATCAGGTTATTGACCTTCTTAATACTTGTGGTCCTTCAACAGGTCTTTTCCACGAATTTGAATATAAATTAGCAAAGAAAATTTCTGACAGTGTTGAAACTGTAGATATGTTCCGTATGCTCGGTTCAGGTACAGAAGCTTGTATGGCAGCAGTTCGTGTTGCAAGACTTGCTACAAAGAAAAAGAACATTGTTAAAATGGGTGGCGCATACCACGGTTGGTCTGACCAGCTTGGTTACAGTATTCGTGTTCCTGGCTCAAAATTCACACAGGCTCACGGTGTTCCACTTTATCTCTTTAAACATACTCAGGAATTCTTCCCAAATGACCTTGATTCACTTGAAAGAGTTCTTCGTAAAAATCAATTAAAAGGTGGCACAGCTGCTGTATTTATGGAACCAATCGGTCCAGAAAGCGGTACAAGACCACTCGATAAAGACTTTAATAAAGGCGTTGAAAGACTTTGCCGTAAATATGGCGCACTTCTTATATTTGATGAAGTTGTTACAGGCTTCAGAATTGGTATGGCTGGCGCACAGGGCTACTATGGTGTTTCACCTGACCTTACAATCTTTGGTAAGGTTATTGCTGGTGGTTACCCAGGTGCTGGCGGTATCGGTGGTAAGAAAGAATATATGAAATACCTCGGTGCAGGTCTTGATGCAAGTGGCGAAAAAGTTAAGAAAGCATTTATGGGCGGTACAATGGCTGCTACTCCACTTTCTTGCGTTGCTGGTTACTACACACTTGAAGAAATTGACAGACAAAATGCTTGTCAGAAAGCTGGTCAGATGGGTGACAGACTCACAAAGGGTCTTCAGGAGCTCATCAAGAAATATGACCTTCCATTCGTTGCATTTAACCAGGGCTCTGTTTGTCATATTGATACAGTTGGTACAATGCACTACTCAATCAACTGGTCTAAACCTTGGGAAATCCCAGGCGTTCTTTCAGCTACAAGCGAAAGAAAGAAGGAAATGCAACACATGGGTGCAGCGTACATGGCAGAAGGCCTTGTTACTCTTGCAGGTAGCCGTCTTTATACAAATGCTCAGTACACACCAGAGCTTATTGACGAAGCACTCGTAAGATTTGACAGAGTATTCCAGAACGTTGCTAAGAAAGAAGATTAATTTAAAAATTAACTATAGGGCACGGATTTTTTCCGTGCTTTATTAGTAGATAAAGGAGAAAAACTTATGGATATTCTCGAAGCAAAACAAATAGTTATTAAAGCTGGTCACGAATTATTAAAGGCTGGTCTTATTGTTCGTACGTGGGGTAATATCAGCTGCAGAGTGAGTGACACACAATTTGTTATCACTCCAAGTGGCAGAGCTTATGAAGATTTGACTCCAGATGATATTGTACTCGTAAATATTGCTGACTGTTCTTATGATGGAGACGTTAAACCATCTTCTGAAAAAGGTATTCACGCTTCTTGCTATCAGTTAAGACCAGATTGCAATTTTGTTATTCATACACATCAGGCTAACGCTTCTATTGTAAGCGCATTAGGTTACGATATTTCTTCACTTACAGAAGAACATTCAGCTATAATCGGTAGCGACGTGCCTTGTGCTGCTTATGGTCTCCCAGGTACAGGAAAATTAAGACAGGGTGTTATAGATGCACTTAACCGTTCAAAATCAAAAGCAATTATTTTAGCACATCACGGTGCTGTTTGTGTTGGTAGTGATTACGATGATGCATTTAAGGTTGCTTCTACTTTAGAGGATGTTTGTGAAAAATACATAGCAGACCGTTGCAGTGAAGTTTCAGGTAAAGCAGTAGAAACACTCAGTGGGGTTAAAGATTATATTGCAAGCGTTTTCACATCAGACGCTTCTTACAAAGCACAAAAAGAATTCGCACCTATTGATAGTGAAAAAAATGGTGATACAATAACAATTTTTAAAGATGGTGCAGAAGTAGTTAAGTTAAATGTAAATTCAGGCGATGTTATCGGCGGTGGCGAAAAACCTGAAGGTGCAGATTTACACCTTGCAATTTACAAAAAGAGAGAAGACGTAAACTTCATTCACCACTCTCACAATGAATACGTTAAAGCAATTTCAATGCAAGGCAAAACAATGAAGCCTCTTCTTGATGACTTTGCTCAGCTTATTGGTCCAACAGTAAAATGTGCAGTATTTGATAATAGTTCTGCTAACAAGGTAGTTAAAGCACTCGGCAATAAAAATGCAGTTCTTATTAAAGACAACGGTGCAATTTGTGTTGCTGGTACAAAGTATGATGCAGAAGCTATTGAAATTGTTATGGATAAAGGTTGTAAGACACTTGTTGGTGCAAATCTTTACTCAGGTGTTAAAGCAATTAACGCTTTTGAAGCAAACCTTATGAGAATAATTTATAAAATGAAGTATTCTAAAAAAGCAGGAAAATAAAATAAAAAACTCGGTTCAGTTGAACCGAGTTTTTTATTTTAGTGGAGTTGTTGCACGTTCTAAAATTCCATTTATCTTTGCAATAATAATGCCGTAATTTGAAATTGGGATTTGTTGTTCAATGGAAAGTGCAATTCTTGATTTCATTTCTCTTTCTGTGAGCATACAAGCGCCACAATGAATTATAAGCTTATATTTTTCTAAATTTTCTGGAAAATCACCACCAGAAGTAAAATCGAAATTTATATTTTTATTAGTGTAATTTTTAATCCAGCTTGGTAGCTTTTCTGTACCTATATCACCACATTGTCTGTGATGGGTGCAGCCTTCAGAAATTAATACTACATCATCGTCTTGCAAATTATCTAATTCATCGGCACCTTTTACTGCACCCCATAATTCGCCTTTATAACGTGCAAAGAGAATTGAAAAAGAAGTCATTTCTACGTTTTGTGGCACAATTTCACTGACTTTTTTAAAGACTTGTGAATCAGTAATTACAAGTCTTGGTGGATTTTTAAGCTTTGAAAGAGCTTCTTTTAATTCAGTATCCTTTGTAACAACAACAGTTGCACCAATATCTAAAAGCTCACGGATTGTCTGTTGTTGTGGCAGAATAAGTCTGCCTTTAGGTGCACTGCTATCAATAGGTGTAACTAAAACTACTGTGTCATTAGATTTTATGATATCACCTAAGAGCGTTTTTTCTTCTGCTTCCACATTACTTAATTTACCGATTAACTCTTTCAATTCATTTATATTGATATTTTCTTTAGCACTTATATAAATTTCGTTGTTCAGTAAATTCTGCTTTTCTGTTATTAAATCACATTTATTAAATGCAATTATATACGGAATATTACGCTTTTTAAAATCTTCAATAAGCTTTGAATCTTCTTGTTGCATTCCTTTAGTAGCGTCAACTACAAGAATTGCAATATCCGTTTTATTTAATATATTTATCGTCTTTTTAACACGAAGCTCACCTAAAGAACCCTCATCATCAATACCAGCAGTATCAATTATTACAACAGGACCAATAGGTAATAATTCCATAGTTTTTTTAACTGGGTCAGTTGTAGTGCCTTTAACATCTGAAACAACTGAAAGTTCTTGGTTTGTAACGGCATTTACAACGCTCGATTTACCAGCATTACGAAGCCCGAAAAATGCTATATGAAGTCTTTCGGCGGATACTTTTTCATTTAAACTCATTTTTATCACCTAAAATCTGAAATCACGTCTGTTAGATGCTTTAATATCAACTACATTCTGCTTTGCAAGTTCTTTTGCTTTAGGATTAGAAACCTTTTCTAACTCTTTATCTATAAGCTCAAAGCCTATTTTTTTTGTATCTTCACTTGCATAGTCAACAAGATATTCTGTAAGCGTCATTAAAGCGTTAGGGTGACAGCAGTTTATAATCTGCCCTGTTTTGCAAAGGCTCATAAATCTGTCGCCAGTTCTGCCCTCACGGTAGCAAGCAGTACAGAATGATGGAATGTGACCATTTTTCATAAGCCAGTTTACAACCTCATCAAGTGTTCTCTGGTCAGAAACATCAAATTGTTCAGAATCGTGTGGGCGTTCTTCTTCTGTGTAGCCACCTACAGAGGTTCTTGAAGCACCACTTATCTGTGAAACACCAAGCTCAAGAACTCTTTCACGAACCTCCTGACTTTCACGGGTAGAAATAATCATACCTGTATATGGTACAGCGATTCTTATACAAGCAATAATTTTTTCAAAAATGTCATCTGCGAGACCATTATCAAACTGGTCTGGGTCAATGTCATCTGCTCTTTTTAATCTTGGTACACTTATTGTGTGTGGACCTACGCCGTGAACTGCTTCAAGATGTTCAGCGTGCATTAAAAGACCTGCGAATTCATATTTATATTTTTCAAGACCGAAAAGCACGCCTAAACCAACGTCGTCAATTCCGCCCTCCATAGCTCTGTCCATAGCTTCGGTATGATAAGCGTAATTATGCTTTGGTCCTGTCGGGTGCAATTCTTCATAGCTCTCTTTGTGGTATGTTTCCTGAAAGAGAATGTATGTACCAATACCAGCATCTTTAAGTTTTCTGTAATTTTCAACTGTTGTTGCAGCAATATTTACGTTAACTCTTCTTATAGCACCATTTTTGTGCTTGATTGAGTAAATAGTGTCAATGCATTCTAAAATATATTCAATCGGGTTGTTTTTAGGGTCCTCACCAGCTTCAATAGCAAGTCTTTTGTGACCCATATCCTGTAAAGCAATTACTTCTGCTTTTACTTCTTCTTGTGTTAATTTCTTACGAGCAATATGCTTATTCTGCATATGATAAGGGCAGTAAACACATCCGTTTACACAGTAGTGTGAGAGATAAAGTGGCGCAAACATAACAATTCTGTGTCCATAGAAGGTCTGCTTGATTTCCCTTGCTAAAGCATACATTTTTTCTATTATTTCTTCATTTTCACAAGCAAGTAAAACCGAGGCTTCTCGGTGATTAAGACCAGCACAAACTGTGCCGTTTTCAGTCTTTTTAGGTCTTGCCTTTTCTAAAATGCTCTCAATAAGCTCTATATTGTTTTTGTTTTCTTCAGCA